>JBDSLH010000001.1:0-16957 GCA_039916485.1 Saccharimonadales bacterium (SeqCode)
GAGATGCTCTAGCCAACTGAGCTAAGCGCCCGGGTACTGAATGATTTTACAGGCATATAGTGTTTTTTTCAATCCTCACCAGTAGAGATTCATGCTGCGGCTCACTTGGATACCCTAAAATATCTCAATGACTGCAGCCTCGGTAATAATCGTTTTGGGATTACACTGTCAAATTATTTTCAGACTTTATGTCGACTGCTCTTCGTAGGATTGTTTCAAAGACCGCAGAGGTAACGGCTAGTACAAAGGAAAGAAAAATCATACCAAGACCCAACATTACACCCCCGGCGATATCATCTTGGCCACGCGTAACTATAAAGAAGTATGCTTCTGCTCCAAGGATAAAGCCAATCAAGATGATCGCGCAGTATTTTATAGTGCGTAAATTGTTTATTGCAGCTTGTGAAAATACATTATTATTCCTAATATATCCAAGTAATATGAATGCTTGGTATAGGGCTACAAAAAAAGGAAGTGATGCTATGTATGCGTACACTAAGAATGGATCATTGAAATATATCTCGAAAAGACTCGCATTCACATTTCTGCCCTCTAGGTGGGGCTCCCAAAGCATCAAGATAATCGTACCGATTGCTAGTAGCAAAATGGCTATCTGAAGAAAAGTTATTGAACTTCGCTTAGCGGGAATATTTTTAGAAGAAACCATAATTACATTTTATTGTAATATTTATTGATAGTCAATATATAATTATTGTTTTAAAATAATAACGACCTTGAGGTCGGTCCTACTTTTGGTGCGGATGAGAGGACTTGAACCTCCACGTCCCGAAGGACACTAGCACCTGAAGCTAGCGCGTCTACCAATTCCGCCACATCCGCGTACAGTAAGTTGTAAAGTACGTATTAGTTTATTGTCATCTCGGACGGTATCTCGACGCGCGTCTACTATAAACTTGCGTTTCACGCAGAACCGCCACATCCGCTCGTTGCAAATTATATCATACCCCTGTCAGCATGTAAGACATTATGATATAATGATCATAAGAGGAAGCCAATAAATGGCTTTATTTTAATGACAGAACCAAAGAATATACGAAATATTGCTATTATTGCGCACGTCGACCACGGTAAGACGACGCTTGTTGATGGGCTACTAAAACAGTCAAATACATTCCGTGACAACCAAGCTGAAATGACCCAGGATCTTATTATGGATAGCGGTGATCAAGAGCGTGAACGAGGTATTACTATCACTGCAAAACAGACGACTATTTATTCTGAAGAACTCAAGATTAATATCATTGATACTCCTGGACACGCTGATTTCTCCGGTGAGGTAGAGCGTACACTTAATATGGCTGACGGAGTGCTACTTATTGTTGATGCCCAAGAAGGCCCTATGCCTCAAACAAAGTTTGTATTGCAAAAAGCACTTGATCTCCATTTAAAGCCTGTTGTCATTATCAATAAAATTGACAAGCCTGCTCGCCGTATCACTGAAGTAGAAGACGAACTAGCTGACCTTTTTCTGGAATTAGCTACCGACGAGGCGCAACTACATTATTCAGTCTATTATGCAATCGGACGCGATGGTAAAGCATGGAAATCGGTGCCCGAGGATGCTTCAGTCGATGCTAACTTGAGCCCTATCTTTCAAGCAATACGCAACGAAATACCTGCGCCAGGACTCGATGAAGCCGGTTCATTCCAGCTACTCGTTACTGCGCTTCAGTATGATAACTTTTTAGGTAAATATGCCATCGGACGTATCAACCGAGGCAAAGTAGTCCAGGGTATGCCAGTCGCACTCATTAAATCTGATGGCACCATCGTCAGTAGCAAAGTAGAAAAAGTATTTGTTAACCGAGGACTTAATCGCGAAGAGGTAAAATCAGCGATCGCCGGGGACATTGTATCGGTTACCGGTATCTCAGCAGTACATATTGGTGAAACCATTGCGGACAAAGACAATCCAGAGGCTCTACCTGTGATAGAAGTAGAAGCACCAACTCTGAGTATGTATTTAGGTCCAAATACGAGTCCACTCAAAGGTCTCGAGGGTGAATTTAATACAAGTCGCCAAATCGGGGACAGGCTTATGCAAGAGCTTGAAACCAACGTCGCCCTGCGTGTAAAAGATGACGGTATTGGGTTTATTGTGTCTGGACGTGGTGAGCTTCATCTATCCGTACTTGTCGAGTCACTTCGACGTGAAGGATTTGAATTTGAAGTTGGACGTCCACAAGTCGTCACTATTGAAGAAGATGGCATCACAAAAGAACCAGTCGAAGAATTATTAGTTGAAGTTAGCTCAGAATTCTTCGGTACAGTTAGCCAAGAGCTTGGACAACGACGCGCTACACTCGTCAAGCAAGAACAGACCAGTGCAGGGGATACACGTACTACCTACCTCATCCCAACACGTGCTTTGATCGGACTACGTAATTTATTGCTGACTGCGACTAAGGGCACGATTATCATGCATAGCCTCCCGCACGGCTATCAGCCACTTGGTCCAAAGATGCAACGAATACGAAATGGGGCACTTGTAGCCACAGAAGCTGGCTCTACGACTGCCTATGCACTCGATAGTGCTGAATCACGTGGTACGTTATTTGTTGGTCCTGGCACAAAGGTATACCTCGGTATGGTCGTCGGCCTCTATAACCGACAAGGTGATTTAGATGTTAATGTCTGTCGTGGTAAGCAGCTCACGAATATGCGTACTTCATCAAGCGATGGTACTGTACAGCTGACGCCGCACACTCAGTTGAGCCTCGAGCAGTGTATCGACTTTATCGAAGATGATGAGTTACTTGAAGTAACCCCAAAGAGCCTCCGTCTCCGAAAGCGTTTTCTTGATCCAAATCAGCGCAAACGAAACAATAAATAGTTTTAGAATCTGAATAAACTATCAGGTAGCTTAAGTGTCTTCGCTAGACTATCTCCCAGTGTCTCAAGTGGGTTTACTGTACGTTTTTGAGTTTTATCTATTCGTTTTTTGATGGCTAGTATTGCGGCCACAGTCCATGCTTGGACTTCTTGTGGTGGTTGTTCGACGCACATTTCACGATCCATGACCTCATCCCATACCATGATTGTATGTTCGTTTATACGAGGTAATACCCAGGTATCACCTCTCACGTACTCGGGGAATATTTTTGTGGTTTCGACAACATGAAGCATCCGCCGATCGAGTTCATTGGCTATATCATCATACCCATGACGTCGAAAACCTTTTGCTATGTGATGAGTGTCCCATAACCATACACTGCCGTTATGGTATGCACCTGCCCGAAATCGAATTTCATCAGACGCAAGCGTTCGTATCCCACTTATATTTAGCATAGCGGGTGAGAGCAAGTGATTCATTGTAGAATGGAGCATATCTTTTACTTCTGGATTGTTGCCCTCGAGTAACCGTGAATTAAGAACATGACCCATATTTGATGTACGTATATCCAACTGCCGTAATGTGCCATGACTATCACGGTCTGTACCTAGTACAAAATAACCACCCTTATCTTTTGTCCAAAAATGTTCGAATATCGACTGCTTAAGAGTTTTAGCGCGTCTACGATATTCCTCAGATTGTTTTGGATCATCGTACATACGCTCGTATAATTCAGCAGCATCTAATAGCGCATCATAGGTCGTTACCTGGACTTCAATGCTTGCTATACCTTGTTTGTGATTTGCAATTGTGCCATCTCCGTGATGGTACGCGTCTGCCGAATCTTTCCATACTTGATTTTCGATACCGCGTGGTAATACTGATTTATATTCTAGTAACGATTCATTGTTACTATTCATTTTTTGTAATAACCACTCGAGTGCCATATCAAGTGCGTAGGCGATAGATCTTGTCTCACCAGCACGATCGGCATATGTATGAGAGAGGAACTTATAGTTTTCCTCGCTTAATCGGCAATATGCAGTAAGAGTTCGTATAAATTCGGGGGTCGCATCCACAGATCCATAATACGGCCAACCCCAGCCAAGCTCGTTACTAATTTTTTGCGCACGTTTATCCTCGAGACTTCTTGCTTCGTGCAAAATTTTCCCTGGTTCTTCTTCTCTTTCGCGATTAAACTCAATCCCTTGCAGCTCAGCAAGACGTAGCACAGTACTCCGGGCTAGCTCTGGATAGTCAGACATTAGATCTATAGCCACACGTAAAGAATCACGACCGAATACTACTTCATACAATCGTAAGTGATCTGGTGTAGGGTTGATGAGGATATTTTTGTTTAGTAGTGCCAGGCTTTGCAGTGCTAGTCGTTTGGACGAAAGAGGCTCAAATGCAAGCGCTGCAACGCTCGGGCCTTTTCGTCCTATTGCGCGCGGGCTCCTCACTCCAGTGAGGCGTTGCATCTGTTCAAGACTTGACGGTACTTTATCAAATATACGGGGAGGATGATGAAGTGTTTTGTCTGTGATTAATTTTTCACCATACAGCAAGTGGAAATCATCTGGGAGAGATACTGTTTTTGGTTTTTTTACCATACCCTACATTATATAGATACTTGCTAAAGTCTGCTATTATTATAAAACAATGAAACGCAGTACTAAGAAACTTAGAGTAGCCATGATAGCACCTCCTTGGCTGGCATTACCAGTCAAGGGCTATGGCGGTATAGAGATGGTTATGCAAGGTCTAATACCATCACTTCGGAAAAAAGAAGTTGAGATAGTGATTTATGGTAATGGTGCACGAAAAATGCGTGGAATCCCCACTAAGTATTTGTATAATACGGAGCAATATGAGCACATACATAAGCCTGTATTCGAATCAATACCGATACTTTGTGCGCATGTTCAATTTGCGATCAACGATATAATCAAAGACGGAAAGTTTGACGTAGTACACGATCACACGGAGTTCGTCGGTCCTCAAATGCTTGCGTGGGCATCAGAGCGAAAAGACATGCCACCAGTGGTACATACTGTTCACGGACCGCCATTTTCAGCCCAAGAAACGATAGATGAGGGTATACCCGATAATCGGCCACATTGGGTGGAGCTTGCTGCTCGCATGGGAAAAATGTTTATCGTTGGTATTTCCGATGCGTTAATGGAGCCTGCGCCGAAAGAATTACAGCCATATATTTTGCCTACAGTTCATAATGCTGTTGATGTGAGTCATTTCCCATTGAAGAAAGACAAAAAGAACTACTTCTTTACCTTTGCTCGATTTACGCCAGACAAAGCTCAACATGTTGCTGCAAAGATTTGTGCGAAAAAGGGATACCGTTTACGAATGGGTGGTACGGTAGCGGGCATTGAGAGTAGCCGCAAATTGTTACTCGAGCTCGCAAACCCAATGAGCAAGTTTCGTAGCACTGCTGACTTTCGATACTATAGCGATGAGATTCTACCGTATGTTCTCAGATATCCAAAGATTACTTATTCAGGAAATTTAAAAGGCAATAAAAAAATGAAGTTTATGTCTGAAGGTAAAGCGTTGCTATTTCCTATAGATTGGGAAGAGCCTTTTGGCATGGCGGTTATCGAGGCTCTTGCTTGCGGGACGCCAGTTATTGCTATGCGAAGAGGAGCAATGCCTGAGATTATTGAACATGGTGTGAATGGCTTTCTAGCCGATACAGAGGAAGAATTTGCTGAGTATATGGAACGAGTTGATGAAATCGATCCAGAGTTATGTCGCAAATCGGTAGAGACTAAATTTGCTGCAGATAATATGGCAGATAAGTACATAGATAGATACTACGAAGCTATCAGACGCAGCAAAAATTATAAAGGCAGAGTTTGATTGGGGCATTGCTCTAAAATATTTGCCATGGCCCGATATTCCGCAGCAGATACCCAAAGTTTATATTTCTGCTTTACAGCTATCTGTCTCGCAACGTATTGACATCGATATGCTTTATTAGCAGGCAACCATGTTGCAGCATCGGAATCGCTTTTTGCTTGATTCTCATCACCGCGTACTGCGAGGAGATTGAGGGGATCGTTTGCGAGTGAATACCGATCACGTGCGCTTAATAATTGCGCACCCTTTTGCCATGCGTCGCTCAATGCCACAACATGATCTATCTGGATGTCGGCACTTGTTGAAGGCCCACGTACAAATGTGATAGTTTGGGCGCTATAGGGGTCTATAAGCGTACCTAGCGCTACGTGACATGTAAATGGTATAAGAGTTACCTCAGACAAATCTCGCCTCAATATATAGTTACGTACATCACAATCTTGTATCTCACCCCACCCATTACTGAACTGAGCGCGAGAATAATTCGTCTTTGGCGCACGGCCCTTTACCTCGAGGGTGCTCAATGTAAATGCAGCTTGCGATGAGTTAACGGGCTGTTGATCTATTGTTATGACGCCATTTTGCTCTAGCTCCAGCTGGTATGCTTGCCACGAGCCAATAATAATAACTGCAACTGCAAGCAACGTTCGTATCACCCGGCTAATTGTAGTAAAAGATAGTTTCATAGGTTGGTAAGCGTATGCTTATACCGTATTATAAAGGTAATGAATAATTGGCGCTTAGTAAATTCGTTATATCAGATATATCCACGGAGTTTTTTCGATACAAACCAGGATGGTATCGGAGATATTCCAGGCATTATCGAAAAGCTTGATTATCTAAAAGGCACTGATGATTCTCTCGGTATAGATGCCATATGGATATCGCCGTTTTTTCCATCTCCGCAAGCGGACTTTGGATATGATGTTAGTGATTACTGTGATATTGATCCTCAATTCGGTACGCTAGACGATTTCGAAACTCTTCTTCATGAGTGCCATGAGCGCCATATAAAAGTGATGCTCGATTATGTTCCTAACCATACGAGTGATCAGCATACTTGGTTTAAGCAGGCTCGTCAGTCTAAGGATAATAAATACCGTGAGTATTATGTTTGGCGTGATCCAAAACCAGATGGCTCACCACCTAACAATTGGATTAGTATTTTTGGTGGATCAGCATGGACACTTGATGAAACGACTGGGCAGTATTATCTGCATAGTTTTTTATCTGAACAACCTGACCTTAATTGGGAGAACCCAGAAGCCCGGATGGCAATGCTCGATGTACTCCGGTTCTGGCTAGATCGTGGAGTGGATGGTTTTCGCGCAGATGCTGTCTGGCATTTGTCAAAGGATATACAATTACGTGATGAGCCAAAAAATCCGCAACATCAGGGTAAACACAATGAATATGGTGCTCATATACATAGGTACAGTAAGTATGGTAAAAACCTCTTTACCTATCTACGCGAGATGACAGATGTCGTGGCATCATATGAGGACCGCTTTATCGTGTTTGAAAATTATCCGGATCCGACCCATGGTAAAGTCATAGATCAGTATCGAGCATTTTATGACATAAATCCCGTAGTCAGCGCCCCATTTAACTTTGAAGGCATGTTTGTACCGTGGAGCGCTGAGGCATACGCAAAATATATTAGAGATTTTCAGGACATGATTACGCCTGATGACATCCCAATTTTTTGTTTCAGCAATCATGATCAAACGCGTGTGGTTAATCGTTTTGGCCGAGAACAAGCACGATTAATAGCAATGCTACAGTTAACAATGCCTGGTATGCCAACAATATATTATGGTGACGAGATAGGTATGGAAGACGGTGTGATACTTCCTGAACAAATCCAGGATCCGTCGGCACGTGACAACGAAATGGGTGGTCGTGATCCTGAACGAACTCCGATGCAGTGGTCAAGTGACCTTCATGCGGGATTCACGAGATCAACTACACCCTGGTTACCAGTCGGTGAGACCTACACAACATACAATGTGGCAGATGAACAAAAACACAGTGACTCATTTTTATCATTGTATAAACAATTGCTATGTTTGCGATCATCGGACACAACCTTTCGTTCCAACGATGTAGTAGAGGTTAAAGTAGCAAAGGAGAGTGAACTCCTTGCATATGAGCGAGTCGGAGATACTGCAACCTATCGCGTTATTCTAAATTTTGCTGATGCGCCTCGAAATGCATACGTATCGTATACAGGAAATATTATATTAGCCACACATCCAGATCACATACCACAAATAGACGAGCATGGAGAGGTTACGCTTGCGCCATTTGAGGGGATTATTGTTCGGATGTGATTGACGTGACTTCGTCTGGTAGAAATCCCTGACTGGGTTTGAAATCGGCTTTCCACTTGTAGCTCTTGCCGTAGCCAAGATCCTTCATAAGCTTTGTCGGAGCGTTGCGCACATGAAGTGGTACCTGTGCATTGGGATAGGTCTTAGCTAGTTGCTGGGCACCCTGCATGATATCTGATATCTCGCGTGATTTTTGAGATTTTGCTAATGCTACTGCGCAATGATATATATTATAATTTGCTTCAGGTAGACCAACTCGTTCAACCGCTTGGAACGTGGCGACAGCCAGTGCCAAGGCGCCATTACCAGCCAGTCCAATATCCTCTGATGCGAATATTACCATACGTCTCGCAATAAATTTTGGATCTTCACCAGCCTGAATCATACGTGCAAGATAATACGTCGTCGCATCAACATCACTACCGCGCATGCTTTTTATGAATGCAGAGATGATGTTATAGTGCATATCACCATTTTTATCATAGCCAGGTATACGTTGCTGAGATACTGTTTCTATAACACTTTTGGTGATTTTCTTTTTAGTTAGTAAAGCAACGTCCAGGTTACCTAGTGCGACTCGAGCATCACCATCAGATAACTCTGCGAGGTAATCTATTGCTTCATCATTGATTCGTTTTGATGCTTGAGTTTTTTCAATTGCACGGTGTATGACTTGTTTCATTTCGTCTTTAGACAAAGGATTAAGCGTCACGACACGCATCCTGCTGAGTAAAGGGGTGATGATCTCAAAACTTGGATTTTCTGTAGTAGCGCCGATTAATGAGATAAGTCCCGATTCAACATGAGGTAAAAACGCATCTTGTTGGGCTTTATTAAAACGGTGGATCTCATCTACAAAGAGTATTGTTTTTGTCCCGAGATTCCAATTTACCTTTGCATGCTCGATGACTTGTACAACGTCTTTTTTACCAGATACAACAGCACTAATCTCAATAAATTCTGCGTTCAGCTCACGCGCAATTATACGTGCTAAGGTGGTTTTACCCGTTCCGGGAGGACCCCAGAGAATTAAGCTGATAGGTTCACCTTGTTTAATAACAGTCCGTAAAAAGCCGTTTTTGCCAATAACATGCGTTTGGCCGATCACTTCATCGAGAGTTGTTGGTCGGATTTCCTCTGCAAGTGGGCGACTATTCATATCCTCAAGTATACCTGGTATTAAAAACAGATTATAACTCGTGTTTGATGTAGCAATAAATAGTATACTAATTAGTATAAGTAAAGGAGTGTGATGGAAGGATTTTTCTGGTTCTGGTTTATAGCTGCGATCTTCGTGGTGATATCAAGTTTGCGTGTTGTTAATCAGTACGAACGTGGTGTTGTGTTGACCCTCGGAAAGTATACTGGACTACGGGAGCCGGGATTGCGTCTTGTCGTGCCCGTCATACAAGCCATGACTAAAGTTGATGTTCGGTCCACACCGATCGATGTACCAAAGCAAGAAGTTATCACAAAGGATAACGTAACAGTCGGTGTAGATGCAGTCGTGTATTTCCGAGTTATTGATGCTTCCAAAGCAGTTCTTGAAACGACAAATTATATTTATGCAACAAGCCAATTCGCACAAGCAGCTCTCCGTGATGTTGCTGGTAATGCTGATATGGATGAGTTACTGAGTAAGCGTGATGTCATTTCGCAGCAAATAAAAGAGATTGTCGATGCCGAAACAGACAAATGGGGCATTGATGTCGAGAATGTTAAGATTCAAAATATAGAGCTTCCCCAGGACATGAAGCGAGCCATGGCCAAACAAGCAGAAGCCGAGCGTGAACGACGTGCCGTAGTTATTTCAGCAGAGGGCGAGAAACAAGCTGCACAATCCATAGCAGATGCTGCTGCGATGTTGAGCAAAGTGCCTGGCGGTATCAATATCCGTACGCTACAAACTTTAGAAAAGATTTCTGTAGAAGCAAGTCAAAAAACACTTGTTGTTCTGCCATCCGAGCTCACCAATCTTAAAGATATTTTTTCTAAATAAGTATCTAGACCTGGGTTCGAGTAGCGCAAGGGATTGCTTAATTAATAGAAACTAGTGTTCCTGGAGCAATCCCATGCTTTTCAGCTAGGCCAGCATTTAGCTCTATAACGTAGGAAGAGGGAAGCTCAATAGGGTTCTCAAATCGTGCTGGATAGCTCTCTTTGGACGCGTCATAGACGATGTGTATCACTTTGTTATCTTTGTTAACCCATATGATATCTATATCAAAGTTCATATCTTTCATCCAGAATGTTTGCGTCCCAACAGGCAGCCCGCGAAATATCATACCTTCATTTTCAGGTAATACTTTAAATATCGCTAGTCCTTTTTGCATGCCCTCTGGTGTATCAGGCGCATATAAGGTAAATTTAGATTCATTTATAGTCGCTGTAACTTTAGGCATTGTTGCGATAGTAGGATCAGTGCGATTAGTATAGAGCCAATACGTACCGCCAAGAACCACCAAGATTCCAATAACGATAAGCAGCTTTTTCATAGTATTTAGCATAACATAGAAAAGCAGCCTATATAGAGCAGTCGAGACTAATTATTAGCGAGAAAGCTTCATAATGATGTTATTTAGCGCCGTTGTATATACGGACTTATCAATAGGTATTGGTTTGTCGCGACCGTCTTTAGTTATGGTGAGTGTTCCTGCATAAGGTCCGTGTTGGAAACGTACAAATTGTACCAGTATTGTGCCACGAGTGAATTCGACTATCTTAGACTGTTCTGCTTCTGATGGTAGGTTAGGTTCTGTCGGCTTTATAGATGAAGTAAAATAGCTTAATGCCTGCTCTTTATTAGTACCAAACCCAAGCTCTAAGCTCACATAGCCAGTAATATTGTCTGTCTTCACCATTCTTTTTAAGCAGGTATGTCTTGGTAGTGTGGTAGTGTTCTGTGCGAGTTGTTTAGGGTCTTTGATCACACTGGTGCGTTCTACTAGCGTGCTGAGTGAACCTACAGATAGTGAACTTTTTACATTCTCGTCTGTTAGGACCTCACATGAGTCCAAAATTTTTGTCGTTCCAACAGTCTTGAGAGCATCGTTGTTACGGAGAGTTGGGCTTGGACCTTGAGATAATTTTTCGTTTTTGATGTTAGCAAGTATGACATCAAAAGTTGATTTGACTTTGTCAGATACTATTAGGACTTCGCTTTGATCAATCTGTCTGTCTTTGCTAAGAAAGTTGCTACTACCAAATTCGTAATTTAGGGTAAGGATCCGATTACCACTCAAAGTAATAAATCCTCCACGATTTGGTGCAAACAAGATACTTCCATTTGTGTTAGATATCTCCTGAGTATCCAACTCATTTCCGGTTGATTCGATAGCACTTTTAAAAGCATCAGCAGCCGCTTGTAGTTTTTCAGGATCTAATTTGTATTGCGCTGCATTGGGAATCCCCGCTTCGAATTGTTTTAAATATTCGGATGCACGAGCTTTGTCGTACGAGGCTGATTCCTTCCAATCTCTAGCAGCGAGTTCGTTACTAGCAAATTGCTCAAATTTGACACGAACCGTGGTATTTGCAGCGTCATCTAGAAAATAGTTACATGAAACAGTGTTAGGGAATGAACTTCCTAACTCTTTTACTTCGGTTTCATTTGCAGAACGTGCATAGTACTTCTCGTCAATGTAGCTCTTTGGACCAAATGTGCCAAATATATTCTGGACATCTGATTCAGGCAGTGCAGCACATGGAGACACAACGCGTGTTCCCGCTACTAGTAGTGTTTTTTTGGGCTGAAGTGAAGAACCAGGTAAGTCACTTGAGGATCGTTGCCACATAAACCAAAAAGTAAGACCAATCAAAAGGAAGGTAATGATAGTTACAGTAATGATTTGATTTCTAGATAATTTCATATGTCGTAAATATTGTGGTGGCTCCTCCCAGACTCGAACTGGGGACACAAGGCTCTTCAAGCCTCTGCTCTACCAACTGAGCTAAAGAGCCACAGCGACAATACACATTGTATCGCAACAGGGGTGCTTTCTGCAAGGTACTCAACATGTGAGCTACCTAACAGTTTTTATAGTTACAACATTTTAGGATAGTTATATAAGGGGATGAAATGAAACAGTCAGAGCGCTTATACGCAGATGCCGAGAGCAAACAATCAATCATTGACGGGTACCAGAAAGAAATCGATTTGCGTGCGGGACAAATCGATAAACTCAATCAAGAAATTGATTCGTTTTCTGACCTCATGCGGAAAGAACAGATAAACCATGACGAGATGGTCAAGCAAGCTAATCAAGAATTAGCAAAAGAGGAAGACGAAAAAAAGAAGCAGCAACAGCAGCTGGCTCTCAATGCTGCACAGAGCATGGCTTCAGATAATAACTAGCTACCCCAGTTTGTAAAGATGCCAACAGCTAACTCTGCCCATAGATACAACACCGTCAGTACAGTCACACACAGTAATGCAAAACGATGCCGTGACTCTTTCATGCGATCTGCAAGAATTGTATATGCTGTTCCAGCCACAATGAGTAGGCTACCAATAACTATAAAGTCGAATGGTCCCCACTTGACCTCATCAGTAAATATCATTGCAATCAACGGTGCAGACAATATTGCTGCTGTACCAAGGATAACGCGGATCAAATTAGTTTGAATGTTTGATACATTTTGAGTTTCATTACTCATCGGTTTTCTCCTTATGCGCTATATTTTCTTGGTATTCGATAATATCACCCGGTTGACAGTCCAGTGCCAGGCAAATTGATTCAAGTGTTGAGAAGCGTATTGCTTTTGCTTTCCCATTCTTTAGGATGGAGAGATTAGCCATAGTGATACCGACACGTTCAGTGAGCTCTGTGACGCTCATTTTGCGTTTTGCCAGCATAACGTCGATATTTATGATAATTGCCATAATAGTCCTAAACCGTTAAATCATTCTCTTGTTTAAGATCAACAGCTGTTTGGAAGAGCTGTTGGATGACAGCCGCAGCGGTGGCGACAATGAATGAGGCTCCAACTATGACAAAACCAATTGCGACGACTCCTGGTGCATCATCCTTGTCTGCCATATAAAAAATATATGGCATACCGAGCGCATACAGTGCACAAATGGTATAGCCGCATAACTTTATACTATTGATGGCGGAGACTGAATCAATAGAAAATGCTTTATTATGATCGATATTTCCTAAAAGCTTCATTGCATTCCATAAGGCATAAAAGAAAGGAAAGGCAGAAACGTACAGTAACAAAAAGATATATCCATAGTCAAAGTCTCCCTGTATTTCTCCAAGTAGTAACTGAGGCAAGCCTATAACTAATATCGCACTTACAATCAAACCAACTAGTAGAATAACTCCTCGTAAAAGATGAGTAGAGCTATGTGTCATGATAAATCTCGATATGTATTCATATCCAAGAGTCTACATGATAATATATCGTTTGTCAATAAATAATTATTGTAGCTCGGCTGGTGTGTATAAGAATTTAGCGTGGAGTAAGTAACTTCACGTGTTCTGAGTATGTATTGACTGCTTGCAAAACAGGAATTGCTTGGATACCCTGGTCGGTAAGTGAATACGTTACATCTGCACGGGACTGTTCATTACGACTGATTAGTCCGGTTGCTTGCATATTTTTGAGTCGAGTCGACAAGGTTGCGGTATTAACGCCTTCGACAAGTAGTTCAAGATCACGGAATCTTCGCGGCCCATCAGTGAGCTTATCGATGATCATCATAGTCCAATAATCACCTAACAGTTTTAGGCTTTGTTTACATACAGGGTTTTGAGTTGTTACTGACATATATTGTTGCTTTAATAATTA
This sequence comes from Saccharimonadales bacterium (SeqCode), assembly GCA_039916485.1. Lineage (GTDB taxonomy): Bacteria > Patescibacteriota > Saccharimonadia > Saccharimonadales > Saccharimonadaceae > JAPUDQ01. Next base: position 13,864 of record JBDSLH010000001.1, read on the forward strand.
AAGTACTCTACAATTAATACTACTATAGTAATCATAGCAAACAACAAGCGAGGGAACAATATGAAAGCAGCACAGATTCAAGAATATGGCGGTCCAAGTGTGGTAACAGTCGTCGATGCCGAGAAACCAGTCGTAAAAGCGGGCCAAATCCTCGTCGAGGTTCATGCGGCAAGTTTGAATCCATTTGATACTACTATCCGAGAGGGCTACATGAAGGACATGATACCAATCGATTTTCCCGCAACGCTTGGGGGGGATATCGCTGGTACTGTAGTCGAAATCGGAGACGGCGTAGATACTGTAGCTATCGGTGACAATGTGTACGGTCAGGCAAACATCGTTGCAGGCAATAGTGGTGCATTTGCAGAGTATGCTGCAACAGCAGCAGGACAGGTCGCCATAGCTCCAACAAATGTATCTATTACCGAAGCAGCAGCGTTACCTCTGGTTGGCGTAAGTGCGATGCAAGCAGTTCATGAGCATATTGCACTAAAAGCTAACCAAAAAATCCTGATCATCGGTGGCGGTGGTGGCATAGGTCGTGTCGCAATCCAAGTGGCAAAACATCTCGGTGCATACGTCGCAACGACGGCGTCTGGCGAGGGTATCGAGATCGCTACAACACTCGGTGCCGATGAAGTGATTGACTATACTTCACAAGATTTCACGGAACTGTTGCATGATTTCGATGCAGCATTCGATACTGCAGGTGGTGATGAATTTGCAAAAGCACTCAGTATCTTGAAGCAAGGCGGAATCGCAGTTACGATGACTGCTCAATTCGATGAAGCACAAGCAAAAGATTTAGGTATAACTGCTATAGCACAGATGACACACGTTACTACAGCAGTACTTGATCAGCTACGAGAGCTCGTAGAAGCTGATGTAGTAAAACCGTATGTAGGTAAGGAATTTAGTCTTGATGAAGTCCAAGAAGCGTTCACTGCGCGCGAATCCGGCACAGTCGATGGCAAGGTAGTGTTGAACATCTAACCCTGCTCACTACATTAGTCCAATAAATATTTAAGAGCCCGAATACGGCTCTTAAATTATGAGGTATGCTGAACTTTCATGCTCAAATATGAATCTTTTATTAAATCTTCCAGTATGGACTGATCGACATCCGCTAGTTTTTTGATATAAAGACAGCCTTTGCTTGTTTTATGTTTGCCTAACTTCTGGAGAAGATCAGTGTAGGTATCGAAACCATTCATAAAATAGATTGTGAGATTTTGCTTACGGGGTGAAAAGCCTGTTAGCGGCCAGTCGCCTTCTTGGCTACTTCGATCAGATTTATAGTGGTATGATCCAAATCCGATTATACTCGGCCCCCACATCTTAGCTTGTTCGCCAGAGATGCGAGTAAAAGTTTCTAAAAGAATATAGCTGTCTGCTTTTTTCTGTTCATCGTCAACAGTATCAATAAACGTTGATACGTCTGCATCGTTAACATGTGTTTTTAATTCGCTCATATAGTAATGATATCAAATTTTGTATGGGGTCTGTAACCGCATAACTATAGATCAAAGGTAGTTTACTCAACGCGTCTCGCAAAGATCTCTTCTATATCGGGCATAAAAATCTCAGTAATTTTAGGCCCTACTCCGTATAACTCCTGGAGCCGTTTAGAAAATTCATCTTGATCTTGACTGCTCTCTATCATGAGAGATATTGATCCATCGTAAAAATCGATCAGTTTTCGCATGCATTTATGTAATCCATCAGCGGTTACATGTTGATAGCGGGTGTACCCACCTCGGTGGAGCACGCTCACTAGATTGCGGTTGGAGGCATCAACGATTGCCCAGGGGGTATCTAGTTTTTCTTCTATAAATAATGTCCATGTTGTAACTGCGACAGTTGACTGGATTGGCTTACCAAACAGATAACACAACAAAAACCAGCGAAACAGTGGAGTGTCACCTTCTAGAATATCGAGATCGAAGTCAGATGGGGTATGTAGTTTGCCTGCTTTTCTAGGCATAGCACTATAACGCCAGTTCTTTTTGCAGTATATGGAGCAACTGATTACGTGATGCTTCGTCCTCGAAATAATGATTACCTGTGAGACTGACACATGATACCGATGGGTCGAGTCCTTCAAAATCTTGCGGTCTGATGACGTCGTCCTGCTTGGCATTAATGATGCGTAGTTGAGTAAATCTGGCTAAATTGTTATAGAGCTTTATCGGTTTAATACCAGATAGCCCTTGCCAATATTCGGGATGTATAACTGTCGTACTACCATCAGAACCCGACAACCTCGTCCTTGTCGCTGGGTCTATCGGCGTTTCGCTACGACTTGCAAGCTGTTTGATTACAACATCCTCGCTTATCGCAGCAGGTGGTGCTAGCATGATGATTTTGCGGATATCCCGAGGTTTTAGAAGTGCCGCAACAACACATCCTTGTTCATGACAGACCAGGTCAATAACTGCATTTGGATAGTCTAACCGTGCAGTATTTATGACTTTACGAAGTTTCAAGACCTGGTCATGTAACGGCCTGGCGGTGATGGTTTTCGATTCCTCGTGTATAGGGCTGTAATCAAATAACACTGGTTGAGAGTGTGGTAGTGCATTGGCAATCGCGGTAAACAATCCGCGATTAGTTTTGTGAACACCAAAGCCATGTGAAAAGATGACGATATTTGTAGGTTGTTGGTTCATTTATTTGAGTGCACTATCAACTGCTTTATTTATTACGGGTATCCACAGAGCATACCCCCGCGCGTTTGGGTGGAAGTTGTCGGCTGCAGTGAGGGTAGGATCATCTAAGAAAGCCTGGCGTGTTTCTAGAGCTATCGGGGCATGGGTTAACACATTTTTTTCAATGAGCGAGTCGAATACGTCGTTTATTTGTTTTGTCCGGATTTTCATTACCCATTTAGATATAAAAGGAAATCGAGTTACCGAATCCATAGCTGGTGAGCCAGTCACAATAATTTTCACATCCTTGTTTGATTGTCTAAGGCCATTGATGATGGCTTGCATCGAATTCTCCATATCACGTGCTGATGTGAATTTAGTTGCGTCATTTGCTCCGACCGCAATGAGTGCTAGATCTGGCGCAAATTCTTGTGCTTTAGGTAACT
>JBDSLH010000002.1:0-35733 GCA_039916485.1 Saccharimonadales bacterium (SeqCode)
CTCCAAGTTGGACAGCAAACAAGCCATTGGTAACCTGGACACGGTTGGTTGTCTCACGAGTCTCTGTCCAGGTGGCAGTGCCACCACTGGAGACAGTGTAGAGACGGAACTGCATGTTGTAGAGACCGTCTGGTCTGGTAACGCCGCTGGCGTCAGCCAGACGACCTTGGAAGTTCATGGTGGTTGGGGCGGCGGAGACAGATGACATCAAACCATACCCCATAGCAGCACAAAGAACCACTACTGTGGCCAAAAGGGTCGCTATGCGAGAAAACCGCCGCGATACCATGTGAGATCGTGCTTGCTGCATAAATTTGTTTTTTAATTTTTGTTTTCTACCTCTGTGGATAGTCTAAACATATATATAGTACGACTACTGGTGTCAAAACACAAGCTTTTTTCAACGATTTGTACTACAATAATGAGTAAAGTAATTAAGGTGAGAGGTAATTAAATGGACTTACGTTCACAGCAGCGCGTTCAATCTGAAGCGCGTCCAGTGGCAGCATCACAAGCGCCTATCCAACAGACCAACACTGGTCAACCGAGTCAATCACGACGCACAAGCGGTAAACGTGGCTTCGGCTCGAAAAAAGCAATCATTACAGCGATCGTTGCCCTACTCATAGTTGCTGGCCTAGTAGCAGCATACATGACATGGCAATCAGGCCTCGGTGCTATCAAGCGTGACCGCTATCAAGCAGTCTTCTTGACTAACGGTCAGGTGTACTTCGGTAAAATCAACAGTATGACTGGCGATACGGTTGTCCTCAAAGACATCTACTACCTCCAACAGGCTGCAGATGTCCAAAAGCAAGAGGATGAAAAAGACCAAGCACAAAATCAGCTGACGCTTGCAAAGCTCGGTAAAGAGCTCCACGGCCCAGAGGACGTTATGTACCTCGAGCGAAGCCAGATGCTTTTTTGGGAGAATCTAACTAACGACAGTCAGGTCGTAAAGAATATCCAACAAGAAAAGAAGCAAGACTAGTACAGTTAGCCTGCATAAATACCCCTTCGCGACACCACCGAGGGGTATTTTTATATCAATTTCTGATCTGTTAATAGGTATATCGTAACCGTATCGTGATATAAATCAAAGCATAAGCAACTATTGACATAAACATACTCATATGCTAAGATAATTTCATGGGTTCTACCAATACACACAGTACAGGTAGCCATACACCTAAATCAGAACTCGAAAAGTTCACGCTCTTTTTTGAAGCAACCCCTGTGGAAGCAACATCTAGGAAGCGTTCGGTCTCTAGCACCAGCTAAGGACCACCTGTACGATCAGCCTCTTTACTCCGGTAAGGAGGCTGTTTTTATCGCGAAATAGCCTCAAATAGTAGCAAAATGCGACTAATTACCCAGCTGCTACCACTGATATCCATAGTTATACCCACAGTTCCTGCGACTTATCCACTAGCTTTTTTAATAGCGATATGACAATATGTTGTCATGGTATGTCCGTATTGTCAGCATAACGACACGTCAGTCGTTAACTCACGTCAGCATAAGTCGCTCTCTAAGATCTGGCGGCGACGTCAGTGTGTCCGCTGCAAAACGACATTTACTACGTATGAACTCGTGGCGCACAAAGAGTTGCCGTCAATCGTCTCAGGTGCTCAAACAACACCATTCAATACCACCAAATTAGTAATCTCAATCTATACATGCCTACCTGAGTCAACGAAGCGCGCAGAACACGCGCAGGCACTCGCAGATACTGTCTATCAGATGCTCTCAGAACGCTCAGAACCATCTCTATCGAGTCGTATTGTTGCGGAGACCACCTATGAGGTGCTTAAGCGTTTCAACCCACGGAGCGGCCTCTCCTACGCCGTAGAGCACAATATAATTACGCCCGACACCCTCAAATAACGATAAAAGCACCTATCCAGATGCTTTTATGAGTAATCACTCCAGTTTTTCTAGACGCGAGCTTTGCCGTCTTTGCCGACAACGGCTTTGTCTGTAACGTCAAACCGTTCGAGATACTTACCGAATAATAGGCGTGTTTGTGAGTTGATCGCAGCCGCCGACCCATACGCAAGACTCGTCACAGGCATGAGTGCCCATTGGAGGACCAGCCAGATATTACGATGCCGTTTGTAGCGCTCTGGCCGTGGCGGTAACATCTTAAACGACATAAATACTGAGACAAACAACCCACCCATCGCAACGCGTTGTATCATACTGACGATTTCAGGTAGCTGATGAGCAGCGACACTACGGGCCGCTTCTGGGTTGATGAGCAGCGGCCCAAACGCACCAAAGGTGATGATAATCGCCGATGACGCCCACGATACGTGGCCTTCGAGGAGTCGAAAAAACTTAGCAAGCCCATCCATGAGCGGCACGCTACGATTTCTGTGGAACAATTTACTGGCGACATAGGCGACATCAGATGCGCCGTATGCCCAGCGGCGTACTTGGACAAACTGTGCGATCAATGTCTTTTTGTATCCATCAGACAGCACCGCATCTTGGTAGATCGGCACGTAGATCGGGCTCACACTGTAGTTACCGTCATAACGGAAATAGCTCCGCCAGAACTGGTGACCATCCTCGACGATAGTCCGAGTACTCCAAAAGCCCATATCGATGAGTGCTGCAAGGCTTTGTGAATGCGATGCAAAGTTACGGAGCATATGAGGTCGCAGACTGTTGATGAGGTTCCAAAATGAGTTACCTGTCGCTACTACACGCATCGGCGCAGGTACGTCCCAGATATTATTGAGGAACAACGTCAGCGGCTGGAAGGCAGCATGTCGCGGGTCTGGGTGCATGATGTATTCGTACGTCAGATATGCAAAATAACTCTTATGTGGACGATTGTCGCTATCCAGCGTCGTGACCACAACATTTTCAGGATCCAGCTGTTGTTTTTCGACATATTTTTGGAGCTCAAAACCAGCATAAGTGATATTTCCACCCTTGCCTGGTACCTCACCCGGGATATCAGCAGGATGCTTGACGATGATCATTTCCTTGAAGTGGTGTTTGTATTTTGCCTGCAAAGCGTGTGCGGTGGATTCAACATCAGCCCCACCTCGTTCTTCATAGGCGATCATGAGTATTAAGTGCTGAAGGTCGTATTCACTATCAATTACTGCTTGGATCGTCGGCTCTAACACCTCACGACTTTCATTATATGTAGCTATAATTACAGCGTTATAAATATCGTTTGGCACTTTGTGATTAGTCGTCACCGCAAGCTGTTTGAGATTTAGTCGGTGAATTTTGTCGAGGTGGCTTGAAGTCGCCAATGTTCTCTTTGGATCCGCTAATTCATTCAAACGCCCTGCCCAATCAACGTTCTGGGCTCGTTGCAAGGTGTTATACCCCTGGACGGTCCGTATGGCCATGGCAACTGCCTTCACAAAATAGCTAATGATGTAAACAATGATAAATATTGCTGCATAGAGTGGATTAAAGACACTGAGCACAAAAGGCGCCAGGATCATCGAGTAGCTCAAGATAGCAGGCAGCATCTCAAAAAATCTATACTGCTTGGTGCGTTTACCGAGAGGGATTTCGATATCTGTCATTATTGTGAAAGTGAGACGATTTTAAAGATTGCGAGGAAGAATACAGTTGCAATAGCGAGAAAAGTCGTGCCGACATAGACAAAACCGAGTGCAAAGTCTCGGCCTTTTTGTTGATACAGTTTGGCACTGATGCCAAAGTGTGCCAAAAATACAACAATTCCAAAAACAAGGAAATTCAGGAGGTAAAACCACTGTTCTAAAGAGTAATTTTTACTATCAAATCGTGAATAACGGACAGGAACGCGTAGCTCCCCCGGTCGTACGTATACAAGGGTGATGATGATGATAACAAGCAACACCAGTCCAAGCCCCATCAAAGCAAACAGATATTTTCTATCTGCAAGCAAGGTTTTAATTTTTAGGCGCTCAAACATCTTATCGTATTATACCTTATGTGGTGCGAGTAGAGAGAATCGGTCACATTCTGCGACCCCGAAACTTCGCTGCGCCAAGCATAGCTTGGCCCGGAAGATTTCCTTGCAGACTGCCACTGGCAGTCCTCACTCTCGCCCAACCTTTGCATTTAAACTGGTGCGAGATACGAGAATCGAACTCGTGCCCCTTGCTTGGGAAGCAAATGTACTACCATTATACTAATCTCGCTCGTTGGGTCACTTTTTCTGGCGGATCCGCTTCAACCCTGCAGAGGTACAATGTTTTATCTATCACCAGACGGTGGTAGATAAAACATGGAGCCACCTGCCGGGATCGAACCGGCGACCTCCTCGTTACGAATGAGGTGCTCTACCAACTGAGCTAAGGTGGCACTGACCGCAGTCTATTATAGCGTAGGCGTCCCTGTTGCGTAAGAGGTGAAAATTTGCTAAGATAGCCTAGTCTTTTTGATGCTAATTATCAGAAAAACAGGCCACGGGCTCGTAGTGAAGCTGGCCTATCACGTCTCCCTGTCACGGAGAAGATCGCCGGTTCGAATCCGGTCGGGCCCGCCACGAAAGAAAGTTCACCTTCCTGGTGGACTTTTTTCGTGCCAGCTTGACGCGAATCCGTGCCGGTGAGGCGAATGAAGTGAGCCAATCGCCGGTTCGGTGAAGTGCAGTGAATTCTGCAAAAGTTTACTTTTAGCAGAATAAGCAAACGGAAGAGGCCAAAGCCGATATCCGGTCGGGCCCGCCATAGAAAATGCCTCATCCTATCGATGGGGCTTTTTCTATGATTACCAATCGTAAGCTTTTTATAAACTATATACTCGGTGTATGATGTCCAGCGAATTCACAGAAGGCTACCCAACGATCCATGATGATATTCATAAGATGATCGAGACGGCACTCGGACGTCGATGGAGTATTGATAAGGATCTTGGTTCTATTACGATGAGAGCTGCCCTGTCAGATGTAATCATCAGATTAGAAGAAGCAGAACGAGACATGAGAGCACTTCAGTCAAATGAAGACATCCCTGATGCAAAGCTTGATTACCCTGCTATGGAAGTGATGTTTACGATATTACTACTCGTAGACAAGCCCCCAGGTCCTACTGTCTAAAGTTATTCGCCGCTTTTTTGAACCTTGATAAACTCTCGGACTTTATCACCTGAGGACGCTTTTATAAATTTATTGTTAAATTCATTCAGTGCAATTTTGATGAACTGGAATTGGATCGTTTGATCGTTCTTTGATGTAAGTTTTGCTACATAATATCCATCTGTACCGTAGATGAGCTCGGTAGTCTGTCCAGCTTGGAGCTTGCTAACTGCGGCAATAACACCGTTCGGATCAAATGTTTTGAGCGGAACTGAGCCACTATCTCCACCGCCTGGCTTACTTTGTTCGTCATCTGATTCTGCCTTAGCAACAGCGCCGAAGTCAGCGCCTGGTGCACGGAGTGCAGCCATGACACGATCTGATTTCTCACGTGCCGGAGTATCAACTGCAAACATTACCTTCCGTTTGAGTAACTCAGCGTGCACAACACTCCGATAATCAGCCATAGACCAGTCATAAAAGTTATTGAGCACCGTACGTTCATACGCTGCTTCACTCACCTTTTTGCTGGCAAGCTCTGCTTTTATAAAATTATCAACCTCTCTGCCTGAGACGGAAACCTTAGCCTCACGAGCTAATTTCCGAACATAGGCGTCCCGGATCGCGTTATTGAGCTCTTCTCGTTTGCGATATTCAACTTCTTTTTTACCATCCGTAGACTTTGTATTGAGGTTATTTTGTTCCTGAAGATAGTGAATACTGCTGCGGAATCGCTTGAGGTAGTCGCTATAGCTAACGTTTTCACCCTCTATACGAGCTACTGGTACCGGTAGGAGCTGAGTAAACCGGTACATAAATTTGGAGCTGTTTTGCACTATATACAGTTGCCACCAAAACAACAGCGCCAAAACCAAGATACCGACAATGGCGATAATAATCGAGTTAATAACAAGTTTGTGCCGTGAATACTGAACTGGGTATTTAAATCGACGGCCACCAGCAAGAATCTGCTCGCGGTGTTCGGCTACAGTTTCATTAGTAATACGGTCGTCTGCCGTCTGCTGAGACGGCTTCTTACGGAATGATGTAATTTTATCTTTAATTCGTTTCATTGTCTTTTGTCCCACCATCGTGTGCTGCCCGGACTGCGTCTTGCAGTCGTGTATATATTTCTCCTGGCTTATGAATTTTATCAAGCACGAGGTCGCCGACGTATGTCTGTACAACTATTGTGCCAAAGCCAAATGCAGCTGCAGTAAATCCTTCTACAGTATAGCTGATATTCTGGATTTTTGTCAGTCCAAGGTCGATGACACTTTTGCTAAACAAGCCCCTTTGACTAACCTGTCTGAGGCGCTGCGATGTCACGATAAAGACACTAAAATACCAGCCCATCCATTGATATAAAAACAACACCATCCCTACACCAAGACCACCGAACGATATATATAGGAGATGAAATGGGTCTTGCCACCAGTCTGCGAGGCGTTCATATGGTAAAAACGGCACAACAAGCGCTGGGATAGAGCCAATTACAAACGGAATTAAAAGCAGATAGAAGCCTTTGCGCATGGAAATTATATGTCGACGGAATACAAACAGCACTTCTTCGTCTTCATGCTGACCCTCAAACTCTTGCATATGCCTATTATACCTTGCCATACACGTCATGAACATCATAGAAATAACCCTGCGTATGCAAGGCTATTCTATGGTACAGTGTCATCTACGAAATACGAACTTTATTAACGCTTGCGTGAAATAGAAAATAGAAGCTCTTCACCTGCTACTCTCATTTTTGAACGAAGGGCATCATCATACCACTCAAATTTGGTCATTCCTATTTCCTTGAAAACAGCTTCATTATTATGAATAAGGTCAAGAATTTGACTTGGTCGCTTATCTGTCACAATACCTAATTCAAAGGAATGGTCAACAAGTTTTGCTCTAGCACGCTGTTCTCCAACGTGTTCGAGTATTTCATCAAGTACAATTGAGTCTTCGATCGTAACCATGTATTTAGTATAGAAGATTGGCGACAATAATAATGTTGTAGAAAATTGAATTTATAATGCTTATGTTTGGTACCCCGGACTGGAATATTAGAGATATATCTGCATCACGTGCTCGAAACTAAGAGGTAGTTTCTGTGCGCGTTCCTTGCTATCGAACCACTTTTGTTACACAAAAGACTTGGTTCACTGCCAGATACGGACCAAGATTAAAGCCGACACGTTGGTCGGCTTTAATCTTGGTACCCCGGACTGGAATCGAACCAATATCTTCTCCTTAGGACGGAGCTATTCTATCCGTTGAACTACCAGGGCACTCCTACAGTATACTATTTCTTTTTACGAGCGTGAGCTAAGGTGTAGTGTTCATGGACTGTCTTATAGTCAAACAGCTCAGATTCACTGAACCAGTGAGCAATTTCAAGTTTAGCTTCGTCGGAATCACCAGATGCGTGGATGATATTTGGCGTTGCGATATTTTCTGCATTTGCATGAGTAAAGCTAATGTGTGAGTAATCACCTCGGATTGTACCCGGGAGAGCAGCCTTTGGCTCGGTCGCTCCAACCATCTTGCGGACTACTGCAACAGATTCGATACCCTCAAGTACCATTGCGATCACTGGTCCCTCATTCATCATCTCGAGGGTGACATCAAAAATGTCTTTACCCCGTCGAGTGACAACTTTACCAATATTTTCATAGTGCTCGTAGTAGTGATCGTAGTCAGGTTGCAACATCTTGGTGCCGACGATTTTGAGGCCAGCTCGTTCAAAGCGAGTTAAAATCTCTCCAACTAATCCGCGCTGTACGGTGTCAGGTTTAAACAAAATAAGTGTTCGTTCCATGTGTGTCTCCTTTATGAATTGCTCAATGTATTGTACCTATTGTACCAGAAGCACCCCGAGAAGAACCACCGCAAGACCGATCCGATACCAGCCAAATATAGCGAGCGTATGACTTTCGAGATATTTCATCAAAAAGCCAACTGCTAGTAGTCCACTGATCAAGGCCGCAATATTCCCCCACATGAGTGGAGCAAAGTTGGCGAGGAGATATTCCCTGTCACCGTCTTTGACAAGCAACTTTGCGATAACCCCAAGCATGATCGGGATTGATACTAAAAAGCTGAATTCTGCTGCTTTTGCTGCCGTCAGGCCCATGAGTCGTCCCGCGATGATCGTACTGCCTGATCGGGACGTGCCAGGTATTAACGCTAATACTTGCGTAAGACCGATAACCAGCGCTCGTTTTGGCGGCAGCTCGGCATTTTTTGGTAATGGCAACTTCGGTAGTCTCTCAAGGACGATCAGTAGCACACCAACGACAATCAGCATCACGACCACAGTCCATGGGCTTGAAAAAAACGGACGACTCTCGATGACGTCAGCGAACGTAAAGCCGACAATCCCTGCAGGTAGCATAGCGATCACTATATTCCGCGCCATTTCATAGTCTTTGTTCTGCCACATATTTGTGAGGATATCGAGGATGCGCTGGCGGAAATAGATAAGTAGCGCCAGGACTGTACCGATGTTGATCCACTCGAGAAACAAATGGCTGCTTGCCCCGCTCATGAAATATTGAGCAATGACCAAGTGCCCTGAACTAGAAATTGGTATAAATTCGGTAAGTCCTTGGATGATACCGAGGATTATCGCTTCGAGTATGGTCATGCATCAATTGTACCGTTGTGTCGCAAAATATCAAAAAAGCGCTTATGATAGACCTATGGCAACACAATATTTTTCTGAACTCATAGGTGATTTTATCGAACATCTCGAAGTAGAACGAGGTCGTAGTCAAAAGACCGCAGAAAATTATTATCTGTATTTGCAACGACTCATTGAGTTTGCTGGCGATGAGCCGATCACCATCCTCGATGCAGAACTAGTCCGTAAATGGCGACTATGGCTCAACCGCTACCATAGTCAGTCCGGCGACACGTTGAGCACCCTCACGCAGAGCTATCACCTCATCGCACTGCGGAGTTTCCTCTCGTACTGCTCAAAGCGCGGCATCGTGACATTGACCCCTGAAAAGATTGAGTTACCAAAAGTACGCAAAAAACAGGTATCATTTTTGTCTGGAGATGAAGTACTGCGCTTAATCGATGCAGTTGATATCAATAGTGACGCAGGTCTCCGCGACCGAGCGATTATCGAACTACTCTTTAGCTCGGGCCTCCGTGTTTCTGAGCTCGTCAATCTCAACCGAGATCATATCAACCTCAAACGAGGTGAATTTAGTGTGCGTGGTAAGGGACAAAAAGACCGTCCAGTGTTTATAAGCCCCGAAGCGACGGAATGGCTTGTGACATACATGAACACGCGCACTGATGACTACGCTCCCCTATTTGTCAGGTATACAGGCGCAAAACCGACTGAAAAACGTGGCGAAGACATGCGCCTCACCCCACGAACAATTCAACGGATCGTCAGTAAATATGCCCTGCTCGCCGGCATCACGAAGCATGTCTCACCACACACCATGCGCCACAGTTTTGCCACCGATCTCCTGATGAACGGTGCTGATCTCCGAAGCGTCCAAAGCATGCTCGGTCATAGCAATATCGCGACAACGCAGGTCTACACTCACGTCACCGACCCTCATCTCAAAGAAGTGCATCGAAAATTTCATCGTAATCACGAGTAACTCGCTAAGGGCTTGAACAGGTGTACTGCGTCGAAGCAGGAGTACCAACCTGAATATCTTTGCAGATAGGGCCACTTGATTCGACGGCGTATTCAGGGAATGTCGCGTAGACAGATGGGCTCACTCGAGAACGTATCCGTCGAAAGACATCATTAGCTCTCCCTGTAACGTCGATCGCATACTGAGTGCCATCAAATGTTACTGGTGTTCCGCTATTTTGTCCGCTGATGGTAATATCAGCTCTACTGCCGTATACGAGAGACAATCGTAGATAATAATGTTCGCTTGGGCTGGCGGTAAACCCAGTAACCTTCATGGTGCATGAATAGCCTTGTCCTGCAGGTGTGGCACATAGTGTATATACAATCGGTGCGCCTCCCGTGCGAACACTCCCTGGTGCCCCGCGACTATCAGCAGCCCTAGCCACGCTCGTGGAGGTGCCATTACTAGATGTCGAGACAAAGAAGAACGTGTCAGAAGCAGATTCTGAAGCGTCTAGGTTTACACTGCCGGGTGTATATGGAATGATCTGAGCCCGAAGCACTGGGGGCCGTGGGTTTGTACCTGTAGAGTCTACCCAGCTGGTTGTTGGCGTGAAATTGTTTACGAGAACATTCCGAGTGCCATATGTCCCAGAGTCATCAGACCATGTGATATCGAGCTCACTTAGTGCATCCATTGATAGTGGGATGATAGTGCTCTTCCCTGCAACAACTGGCTTCTGTACTATCTGCGGCTTAGAATCGATAGTGAGACAAGTGTAACTTTGCTGGAATTCTTCATCACCGACTAAAACACTCGTCTTAGTGGCATCATAGTTGATTTTCGCAGAATTGAATAATCCTTGGCTAGGCCCATTGGTAAATACACTACATTCATTGGGAGCGTTGGCACTGTTTAACATATTGTCACAAGGGGCTCCTTGGTTGGCGCTTTCTGAGCAGTATAGAATGATACGCTTTGCATCCTCTACACCAGATTGAGCGGCTGCGAGTGCGCTAGCAGACAAATCATTATCTGTCGTCTGGCGTTGTTCGTCCGTCATAATCTTGATAAACCCGACGACCATAATGGATATAAATATAGTAAACATTACAACAGTCAAAATAGACACAAGACCTGACTCGTTTTGGCGTGTTTGTATCATACTACTGGCTCCTTCTGGCATAAATTACGGTATCAAACTGTCCAAAGGCGCAGTACTGCGCATCATTTGTGTCTGTGCTGCATTCGTATTGCGCCGTAACCGGGTTCTTGACTGGACGGACACGATCTCCAGAAGTCCCAACAACCAGGTGCAGTTCATATACACGGCTTCCAGCAACTGGCTCAGTTATCTCCATCTCGAGAACCGTGGCAATGTTACCTAACAATTCCTCGGTGTTGGCAGGAACTTTTGTGGTAATATCATCACAATACTGCGTCCCATCAACTCGGACAAAGCCAATCGGAACCCCAACATTATTCTCATTCGTCTGGTCATCTGGGGTATTCCATATATAGCTCTTGTTATCGACACAGAGACGATGTGTACCAGCAATCCGCGGGCGATCGCCATGGCGAACCGCTCGTGACAATTCATCACTCATCTGTCTGCCAACTTGATTGATCTGACGGATCGATAATCCTTTACTGTAGAGATTAGTCGCGTGCATGATTGCATAGAGCACGAACAGCAACAAGAACGCGATTCCAGCCATTGCAAACATAAGCTCAATAATTGTAAAACCAGCTTTTAGCGATTTTATGGTGTTATCAGTCTTAGTTTTAGGTAGCATCATGTTCCTTTCTTGTAATAATTAGGGCTGCTCAGTATTACGCTATACAAACTGGCCTTGTTACACTGGTTGGTGGAGTAGTAATATTACTGCCACCGACTTTATGTATCACCATGTATACCTGATATGTATACCGCCCAAGGCCAAGGCCACCTGGAACGGATACTGGACTGCATGCCTCAGGGAACGGGTGATCTACTAATACATCCTTCATGTGGCTATCATTCATAAAATTATGAGATATAGCTGTTCCAGCCTCACATCCATTCGTACCATTGATGTACTGCCCTCCCGGCGCGCTATCATCGTTCCAATACCAAGTGCATCCTGCTATCCCTGAGGCAGGAACCGTACTACTCGAAACTATAAAATTGGCATTGAACCCGTATTGGGTTGCAGCTGCTCCGCCACCACCACCGAGGCCTCCTGGCTGTACAGCAACCTGTGCCGAGTCTCCGCCACCGCCACCGCCACCGCCACCGCCACCGCCTGACGAGCTTGCGGCCAACTCTGGATCATGTAACCTCACGATAGTTGACATTCGTTGTTCTCCACCTGTAGTCGATGGCCAACATGCCACAATGTAAAATTCGTGGTAGGCTCGCTTTGCTGACTGTCCACTTGGTGTAATCTTTTTGATCCATAATCCGTTTCCCGATGTTGGCAAGCCAGTGCTATCAGGGGCAGGAGTCGCTACAAACTGATAATTTGCTACCCCGTTACGCTCTAGGTAAAATGAATCACTCGGTGCTGAACACGAGGTAAGCGTTGGCGCACTAGAATCACTCGTATGATCAGATATTTTTTTCCACATATCGGCTGGTGTGACCCCCGAGCCAGATACAGTCAGCCCATTTACAGTAGCCTGGGTATAGCTATCACGGAAATAATTGAGTAATTCAACCTGCCCATTTATAGACAGTCGAACTTCAGATCGTTCAAGGGCATCATACGCACCAGCAGAAGCACGTTCCATAATTGCAAACGAGCTAACTGTTACCAGAGCGAGGATTGTACTCGCAAGTATGACCTCGATGATCGTGTCCCCGCGTTCGCTTCTCATGAATTACACTCAGCTGGTATTGTGTTGCTACGTGATGGGTTAAAGCCAGTGTCTATGGCTGCTGCACCTTGTCCCGCTCCGAATAGTATAGCTGCAACTGGATAGTTGGTTGTTGACCAGTCGGCTTTGTTAGTGACACATATTGTCGCCTGTGTGCCTGTTGTTACTGGGTGATTCCGCATTGCGCCGTTTATACCACCAGTGACAGGATTGCCGGTAAGACCTGCCTGTACGGCAGCCAATGCTGTACTGGATGAGTAAAAGAAATACGTCACTATCTGCGAACTATTTGGGCTTCGTATAAATGCAATATTGTTGATCCTTGCTCGACTCGGATAACCTGGTTTGATTGGATCAGCAGGATTGGCAGCAGAACGGGCAGTATGCCGTGATGCTACCTGAAATGTTGCCCCCCATGCTAAATCGATTGATTCTTGTCCCTCTGCTCGTACGCGAGGATTAGACGCAATCAAATCTGTCATTAAGTCAACGACAGGCACGGGGGTCCCTGTAATGTACCTCGTCGTTATGTTAGTACCCCCGTCATCTACAAATGAAATTACCTTACCAAGTAGTAAACAGTCGTCAGATCCAGGTTGTGGCGACCCAGCACTACAGCCTGCGGAACCTATCTGTCGTGTATTAACGCCATTTGCGACGTCTTCATACTGCCTTTGTAAGGTACTATGTAAGCCATTCACCGTGTCTGAAAAACGCGCTTGTCGAGCTAAGTTACCCGAACCTATCATCGCCATAGCGAGCATAAGGCCAGATATAGCCAAAAAAATCATAACCTCAATGATAGTAAACCCATCCCTCTTCATCTTAACCTGATTATAGCACAAGCGTTTAGAGACCAATAAGGTTATTGACGTACCAATTGATGATATTTTCACCCCAGAGAAATGTTATAAAACAAGCTCCGATAAGAAACGGCCCGAATGGTATTTTTGACTTACTATGAAGCTTGTTGAGCGTTAGTAATGGTATAACCACGATGATACCTAAAAGATTTGCCATAAAGAGGGCTAATAACCCACCTTGCCATCCCAAGATTGAGCCTATAAATACGCTCAATTTTACGTCTCCAAACCCTACCCACTTTCCAGAAGAAATAACATGCAGAATGAAATAGACCCCTGCAATCGACAGGATACCGAGAACGATACTCATTATGGCCTCAGTCCAACCTTGCTGTTCAATGTACACAAACCGGATTACTCCCATACTAAAACCTACAGTGATCAGAGGGAATACAATCTTGTCAGGTAGTAGGTACCATTTAAGGTCATAGACAGTAAGTGCTATCAAACCCACAAGCGCAATCAACCACAGGACAAGTAATACGATGCCCACACTCTCAAATCCAAACGGCCACACGAGATATGAAATTACAAATAGTACAGGAGTTATTAGCTCGACAACTGGGCTATCGTCGATCTTTTTACCACAATAACGACACTTACCTCTCAGCAGCGCCCAGCTAACGACTGGCACAAGATCGTTCCACGCAAGCGTATGGTGACAGTGAGTACATTCTGATCGCTCGCGCACAAAGTCACGCTTGTGGCGGAGTCGCCATACCAGTGCATTGATAAAACTACCAAAACACAGACCGATTAGAGCAAGAACAAGAATTTCCACTGCTCTCATGCTAACAGAGAAAATCAAATAATCAAATATCCCTCTGTTTAGGAGGGATATTTTTGACTGAGTGACAGCTTAGTTCTTGTTATCAAGACAAGAGATACCTGAGCCTTCAAGTTTCATCATGATTGCATAATCACGTGCTCCACCTGCTGCAGTTGAGCCTTCAGTAGCTCCACATGTAGCATCTCTGTTGAAGAACCACTGCCCTACTGGTGCATTTGCCGGCATAGGGTTCACAGGAGCAATACAGCTCGCAGAACGATATGCATTTCCTGAAGGGTCGACAAAGGTTGTTGCTACGCCGCCTGTTTCAAGGTAACGAGAGATGAAGTCTCCGGCATTACCTGCTACTATGGCACAACCCGCCGTAGAGTCAGAAGGCACTGCGCCTTTAGAATTTGCCTGATATTGGTTGACCTGTGCTTTTATACGCGCAAGGTCATCACGTCGCTGAGTATCTCGCTGGTTACGCTGTAGCGTCGGAAGCGCAATAAATACCATCAAGAAGATAAGTCCGGCGATTGCAAGCACCAGGACGACTTCGATGATCGTAAATCCTTTTGTTCTAGTTGAGTTCATGTCCCACCCTTTCGGTTATGATAAGAACATTAAATTGTTGTTATGGTTTGATTATACTGCCACGCATAGATAAAACACAAGCACTTTCTTTACCGGACGCCACCGGTGCCGACTAAGCTATATATTGGGAACAGCACAGCACCGATCATAACACCCGCTACACCGGCGAGTAATACCATCATAATCGGTTCGATCAGCGTAGAAATAGCACGAATCGTCTGATCAAGTTCATTTTCATAAAAGGTCGCAGCTTTGTTAAGCATCTTGTCGATGCCACCTGATTGCTCACCGATGCTAATCATCTGAGGTATCAGTGGCAATATATAGTCTTCATTCTTGAGCGCAAGCGACAAGGCCTTACCACCTTTAACTTTTTCTGCTGCGCGTCCAATAGAATCTGCCACGTAAGTATTGCTGACTGCCCGCTGCGTGATGCTCAACGTCTCGAGCATTGGTACTCCAGTTGACATCAGTGTCTCTGTGGTGCGCGCAAATCGTGCCATATACAGCTTGCGAAACAGCGGTCCAAAGAGTGGTATATTGAGCTTTACAACATCGAGAAGGCGTTTACCCGCATCTGTTTTCATCCACTGTATGCCAAAATAAAGACTGACCCCAAGCACAACGAGGACGATATACCAAAAGTGCTGAATAAAATCAGCCATATTTACCATCATTTGTGTCAAAAATGGTAAATCTCGTTTGAGATCTTTGTACAGCTTGCCTACCTGAGGTACAACAGTGACTAACATAAAAACAATGACTCCCATCATCACCAAGCTAACAATCAGAGGATAAACCATAGCACCCTTTACCTTGGACATGATTTCAGCATCTTTTTCTTGCTGGTCCGCAATCCGTTCGAGTGCTTTATCGAGCGTACCCGATGCCTCACCAGCAGAGACTAGTGCAATAAACACATCGTCAAAGACTCCAGGGTGCTTTGCAAATGCTCCTGACAGAGTAGATCCACCCTCAATACTTGTGACAATATCCTGTGCGACAGACTGAAGCTTCTTGTTTGCAGTCTGGTCACGTACTGTATGGAGGCTCTGTGCTAACGGAAGTCCTGCATTGATCAGGGTTGCTAGCTGTCGCGTGAATACAACTCGGTCTTTAGTGCCTACACGATTCTTAAACGATGCAAGTAACCCTTTTGCTTCTGATTTCTCAGTAATCTTAAGTGGGGTGTATCCTTGCTCCATCAACACTTTTGCAGCAGATTTTTCAGACTCGGCTTTAACAGTCGAATGAACCATCTTGTTGCTGGAACGGTCTTTAGCCGTGTAGTCAAATTCGAGCATTAGCCTCGCATCATCCTTTCGAACTCGCTGAGGTCAACAGCGTAATTACGTGCTTCTTCAATCGTGATAGTACCAGCCTGGACAAGGTTGACGAGTGTTCTATCCATCGACTGCATCCCCTGGTCTGCCCCTGTCTGAATGACTGCATCCAGCTGGTGGCTCTTGCCTTCACGGATAATGTTACGGACTGCTGGTGTAGCAACAAGGATCTCAGATGCTACGACTCGACCACCACCGATCGATGGAACAAGTCGTTGTGAACATATTGCCATCAAGATATTTGAGAGCTGTGCACGGATTTGCGGTTGTTGGTGAGGGGGGAAGACATCCACCATACGATCGATCGACTGCGCTGCGGAGTTTGTGTGTAGTGTTGCAAAGACCAAATGTCCTGTCTCTGCAATCGTAATTGCTGCTGAGATTGTTTCGAGGTCACGCATCTCACCGATGAGCACAACATCGGGGTCCTGTCGAAGACTGCTTCGGAGTGCTGCCGAGAACGAGTACGTGTCATAGTGCACTTCTCGCTGTACAACAACGGACTTTTTACTCTTGTGAGTAAATTCGATCGGATCCTCGATTGTGATGATATGGTGTGATTTTTCAGTATTGATCTTGTCGAGGAGTGCCGCTAGTGTCGTTGACTTTCCTGAACCAGTTGGTCCGGTTACTAGGACAAGACCCCGAGGGTACGCAGCAAAGTTATTGACAATATTCGGCATCCCGAGCTCAGTAATTGTTTTAATCTCATTTGGGATCAGTCGAAGTGCTGCCGCAAGGTTCCCTCGTTCGTGGAAGGCATTCACACGGAATCGACCGAGATCGCCAAAGGCGAAACTGAAATCAAATTCTTTGTCTTTGATCAAAATTTGCTGCTGATCTTCGTCCAAGATGGCAAAAACCAGTTTTTCTAGCTCTTCTGAGTTCAAAGCGTTAAAACCAGGAACTGGTGTAAGTGATCCGTCAATACGGAGCATCGGCGGTAAGCCAATCTGAATATGAAGGTCTGAGGCTCGTTTACGTATCACGTCTTCGAGCAACAGTTCTATCCGGAGTTCTGGTTGTGCCTGCATTATATTTCTACCTTCCCTTTTATGCCATGTTAGCGGCGACCCTATTTACTTCTTCGAGTGTTGTCATGCCCTGCAACGCTTTCATGTAGCCATCTTGGCGCATGGTAACCATGCCCTCTACTGATGCTTGTCTCTGTATATCTGCACTGGTAGCACGTTGCACGATCAATTTCTGAATCGCTTCTGAGACATCCATGACCTCGTATAATCCCAATCGTCCTTTATAACCATTTGGGGTTTTTGGGCTATCGACGCCCTTGACTAAAGTATAAGCGTTTTGTGTCGCAAGTGGTAGCGTTTTATATCCCATGTCTTCAGCCACCTGTGGCATTGAGGCTTGGTCCTTCGGTAGAAGCATCCCAACAGTCTCTCGGATTGTCTTGGTTTCAAGCTCGGTTGACTGATATGATGTCTTCTCCTCACTGATTCTTCTCACGAGGCGCTGCCCAATAACAGTGTTAACAGTACTAGCTATCAAAAATGGCTCAATACCCATATCAAGTAGGCGTGGGAGAACTCCTGCAGCTGAGTTGGTGTGAAGTGTGCTAAAGACAAGATGTCCTGTCAGCGCCGCCTGGACGGCAAGATTAGCTGTCTCAGCATCACGGATCTCTCCAACCATCACCACGTTTGGGTCTTGTCGTAGAATCGATCGGAGTCCGCTAGCAAAGGTCAGCCCGACATCGGCATTGACCTGAATCTGATTAACCCCAGACATTTTGTACTCCACCGGGTCCTCAAGCGTCACGATATTGATAGAGTCATCGAAAATTTCTTGCACGAGTGCATACAAACTGGTTGATTTTCCTGATCCAGTCGGACCTGAGGTTAAAATCATACCGTTTGGTTTTCTGACACCTTTACGAATAGCTCGGAGCGCACGACCAGCATAGCCCATATCCTCAAGCTTAAAGCTCGAGCCAGACTTGTCGAGCAAACGAATAACTACCTGCTCACCCCAGACAACTGGACTGATTGCAATACGGAGATCAACATCTTTCTCGGCTACGTGGATAGCAAATTGACCGTCTTGCGGTATGCGGTGTTCATCAATTTTCAGGTTACTAAGGATCTTGATGCGTGAGATAAGCGCCGGTTCGATACTCTTTGGTAATTTCATCACCTCGCGTAAAACACCGTCGATTCGACATCGAATCTTTAGCGCGGTTTCCATTGGCTCAATGTGAATGTCAGATGCCCGTGAACGCACTGCATATTCTAAGATTGTGCTTAGCGCCCGACTAATCGGAGAATCTTGCACTAATGTCTTGATATCTTTGCCATCACCCATCGCGGCGTTCTTGGCATCGGCCTCTTGCTCGTTGGTAACAGTCTTTACAGCATCACTCACCCCACCCTCGAGGTCGGTGTGGTACTGACTCATTACATTGCGAATACCAGCTTCTGAAGCCATATACACCTTGAGCGGTCGCTGAATTTTGTTTGATAAGAAGTCTACAGCTTGAATATTGTTGGCATCAAGCATTGCGACGGCCAGGCGTTTGTTCATCTCACCAAGAGGCACAGCCATATACCGCTCAGCAATGTCTACAGGTAGTAACTCAAGCACCTTCACATCGATCTGTGCGGCAGACAAATTCACGTACGGTATGCCAGAAACAGAGGCAATATGTTTGGTTAACGCTTCATCACTAATTACTTTTTCGTCAATCAATAGCTCAAGGAGTGGGTGACTCTCGGCATGAGCTCTCGTTCGATATTCATCAAGTTTAGCTGTATCTATAAGCTTTTCAGCAACTAGTTCATCCTCTAGTTTTTTCTGGAGATCTTCTGTGAGAACAGCCATGTCAGTCCTTAACGCTGTGCAGCATTAAACGGTTGTTCATTGGACTGCTCTCCAATATTGACCTTTACCGTTGGATTAAAGGCACCCTGTTTAAAAACGTCTTTATTCGGCTCAACAAGTGTTTCAGATATCGGATCTGCTACATCGACACTAACCGCCTTGGGCTTTAGCCCAGCGAGTGCAGAGTTGAGGGCAAAATAGGTTATGAGTCCAACAATACCAACAATTAGTATGAGTAGTGCTATTTCATTCTTTTTCATGGCTTTATCTCTTTTTGCTTTAAGTCAGTCGTTGCAGGAGTCGCGTAGTACGTAATGGCCTGAACATCTGCTGTCATTGCATTACTTGCCCCACTAAGCTTGAGCCCAGTAACATTTATTGGTCGTATCGATTGATTCATGTTGTCAAACAGTACTTTGATCTGATCATATGAGCCAGTTACTTTGAATATAAAAGGTATGTCGTTTATAGTGCCGTTTGTTGGTGCTAATGCAGGTGCTAGTGTTGGATCACTAGTGACAGCTGACTGGTCAGCAAAACTCAATTGTTCAATTTTGACGCCTGATTTACTCAAGATAACTTGCTGTAAGGATGCAGCCAGAGCAAGACGATCATCTACTGTCGGCATAGCATCAATGACAACTTGTAGAGCGCTGTCATTTGGACTCGTGCGTAGATCAGTTAGCTCTTTTGCAGCAATAAGTTTAATGATTTCAGTTTTGAGCGGTTCATAGGCTTGGGCATTCTTTTTCAGCGTATCATTCGTCTTCGTCATGGTAGAAATAACAGTATTGTTAAAGAAAAATTGCTTGAGCATAAACTGTGAGAGCACAATTGCAATAGTGACAGCTACGCCTGCCGCAGCCACCCACAGAAATACGAGACGATTTGCCTTACTAATCTGCTGACGTTTTTTGAGTCCAGTAATAGCAGCTGGTTTATTAGTTTCCATTAGTATCTCCTTGGCCTGATTCACCTGTTTTTGCGGGTGATGCACCGAATAATTCTTTTGGCGCGTTTTGATCTCCATCAGATGTTGTTAGCTTAGGAACTTCAATCTTAGGATCGAGTGTTGATAGACTAAATGCTTCCGGCTCAAATACCAGCGTAAATTCAAAGGTAGCTAGCGTCTGACCATTCACATTTGATATAGATGGCGAGCCACTGTCTACGCTCACGAATAAAGGCTTTTCTATCTTTTGTCCGTCTGAGCCAACATAAACCAATTTTGCATTATCGAGAGTGTTTTTGAAGTTATTTACGACTTCGAAGTTAGCACCGGAACCAATTAACTTTGCGGTTGTACCATCTTTTACAATTTCGGCATTATAGAGCGTTATGTTGAATGGTTGTTTTGGGTTGAGCTGCGGTAGATATTCAAACCATCGCGCATAGACACTACGATTTGCGCTTGCCTCGTCAACTGCTTTTAACTGGCTCTGTATGGCCAAATACTTGTTGATCTCTTGCTTACTAGCTACTGTTTGATGATTCGATTCGATTTCCTTTTTGAGGTTTGCAATAAAGAGTGACTGAGCGCCATATACTGTAGTCGCGAGCAGCGCTACGACTCCTGCTGCGACTATCGATACCAGCACAGCACCGGATATAACTGCATTCTTTGTCTGCTGAGCCTTTAGGAACTCTTTTTTGACATCTGGGAGAAGATTTAACTGAATCATACACTCCCCCGCTGCGCTAAGCCCACAGCAACAGCAAACTGTGAAGAGATTGGGGCTAGTGTTGCTTGATCACTCGAGGACACACTAACTCGCTGCCACGGTGTTGCTAGCTGGCTACCAAGCCCGGTTTTGTTTGACAAAAATTCAGCAAGTCCAGGAATAGACGTTGCATATCCGGAAAGAAGCAGCCCATCAACAGGAACATTTGGATACTTGGTCTGGAAAAATTTGATAGATTTAACGAGCTCAGCAGCAAACTGATCAACTGTCGTATCAAGGGCACGGGCTATTTGACCTTCGAGTTTCGATGGATCTATACCGAATTTTAAGATGAACTGAGATGCTTGTTGGTCCTGTATATTGAGATTTTGCGATGCCGCTTTGGTCAAAGACCGAAAGCCTGTTGGTATAGATCGAATGAGTCGTGGTGAATCACCGAGTGTCATGACAACGTCACATGAGAAATCACCGAGGTCAACAATCATATGTGCGTTTTGTGAGTTTTGTGGCATCAGTGATCGGCAGATTGCGAGTGGATCGGGTTCGATAGCAAGTATGTTGAGACCGAGTCCCTCTACAAGATCGAGACGCTGCTCAGAAAATGAGTTTGCCACACTCGCGATAAGTACTTCGTTTTGTGTTTGATCTTTCATAGATTTGCCGAGAACTGCCCAGTCTACTTTTGCTTCGTCGATGCTCATCGGAATATATTGTTCTGCTTGATATTTAATGGTGCTTGCTAACTCATCTGCGCTCATGGCAGGTAAATCAACAACGGTCGCAAACATCCGACTTGATGGGATGCCGATAACAACATTGCGAGTCCGTACCCCACTCTGTCCGATTGCTGTGGTGATAACTTCGGCAAGCTTCTTCTGATCTCCAGGCGCATCAGATGTAGCAACTTTTATATCAACAGGAACTGACGAATATTTTTGCAAATTCCAATTATTACCAGACCTTACAAGCTGGACGATACGCACTGCAGTCGTACCAATGTCTAAGGCAAAAAAGTCACCCACCGAACTAAAACCTTTCATATATCCACAAGTATAGCATAAGAGTTATCGTAGTTGTCTACTGTTTTACAGAGATTTCTTGCATTAATTTCGAGGTGGTAATTCGGTCTCAATATCAGTCATAAGCGAGCCACCCGCTACACCCTTTTCATACGGCGTCAGAAATACTTCTGGCCTAAAGCGTATGATCTCCGCCGGGAGCTCCGTTGCGGCACCGCCACCCGCCGTTCTGGCTGTCACGAGCTGACCCCCGACAATGAGTGCACCATTTATCGTCAATCTGGTAGTTCTACAGACTCCAGTGCTCGACATTGCACTACGAGCAGGAGCCCCAGCTGCCACAGCATGCGTATCACCAGCAGCATCACAGGTGGTAAGGTTTTGAGACGCGATAAACAAACCGTCCATCCTCGTAACATTGCTGCTTACCAGTATCCTATCGGCCAATATCACGAGAGACGGCGCATCACCAAAGCTATTATACGATCCATTGTTATACTGCAGATCACCCGTTATAGTTACGCTATAGCCACGAGCATCAATCACCGTTTTAGCACCTGCATTGAGTGTGCTTGCGCCGACCGATATATTACTCGATACCCGATAATGATTTGTCCCACCAGGAATTGCTTGCCCCGAGCTAAATCCAGGGTCCCAACTGGCAACGTTATTAGTCAGCTCACCCGTAAGATCTGTGAGGCAGCGAGTCCCCGAAAAATTACCAAACGTCGGTGTTGTGTTCGCGAATGTTAGAATTGAACCACCCGTTGTTCCAGCTGAATAAAAATCTACAATATCTCCCGTTGATAGAACACCATATTCACCAAATGATCCTGGGTTACTTGCATTTCCCTGGAATCCACCTCCACCTGTAGAACAAGCGTAATTACCGCCACTCGCTGCATCTCCACCCACGATTGATAGCCGCGGTGATGCAACAATCGTGATGCACACTTGAGGCGTCTGGCGGACTGCACTACTATTCCATGCACCTGGAGACCATTGCATATACTGGCAGACTACCTGACCGATATACGCAGCCGTTGATATAACATCAGCACGAGAGAAGTTTCCGCCAGGAGGCAATCCACTCGCTCTTGAGAACGTCCCTCTCGACGTCGGAGCACCACCATTGATCGTTTGGAATATCTCTGCATTGATAGTTTTGTCAGTCGGGTCCAAACTACTGGCTTGGTTTATAACTGTATGTGTGAACGTTACGTTCGGTACGACAGTATTCACAACTCCAGTAGGGCTGGCGGTCGAACTACCGCTCGTATTCCACTGTGGCGTCGGACATACCGGTACGACATATGCAATGTTATCAAACGGGAAGTTATATCGGATAACATTTGAATCAGCGATACCCCACACATCGACACGGTACTTATGTCCTGGGACAAATGTCATACTGACTGTTAACGTGCCATCTTGGCCCATAGGGCCAGGGTACGAATCTCCCGCCCTAGTAGCTACCACAGCACCAGTCGTAGTGTCTGTTATCCTCACGGTCACCGAGAAAAAATTATTATCCCAGTTTTCATGATCAAGATCATAAAATTGTACATTTCTCACGGTATTCACCCTCACGTCACAAGGAGTTGCCATATAAAGATTGTACGTCTCTGCTACGTCACGATCAGGGTAGTCTACGTTGACTGCCTGAAAATATCCTCCCCCATAGGCAATATACCCAGAGGCATCCGCAAGCGCCATACGAAAATGTATAAAATGGTCCCCGTCTATACCGCTGTACCCTGTCATAACTGCGTTAACGTTTGCTTTCCAGAAACCCGTTATCGGGTCATACGTGAAACTGGCTGCGGGGATAGAGAACGATCCGGGGCTACTCATACTGGCACTACCGTTAAAACTGACACCTATACCAGCTTTACCGACTCGGAAACTGCTGACATTTACAACTTTGGCAGCCACGGGTTGCGTAGGATAAAACACTGGCACAGAGATGGTCTCTGCTTGGGTGGTAGGACTATATTCAAGAGCATAACGAGTACGTGAATCTGCTGGCCCGACGGAAGTAATCGCCTGTGCACTCACTGGTGTTGCAGAAAGTAGCCAGAACCACACCATGCTACAGAGAAAGGCCCCGAGCAGCATAACGCGCCGTAGAAATATATTCCCTGGTAGTATCGCGGACATAGGGCTACGAACCTCCATTTGCGTATGGTGCATTATCGCCACCCCTTTCCTCTAGCAGTTTCTGATATCGCTGAGCTTCTGTAGTATTACCTATTCTCTGATAAATCTGATAGAGGGTAGCTGCGCCCTGAGCTGTTGGATGTACCTGCTCTGCCTGTTTGGCGTAGTCAATGGCTAGTTGCTTATTGGCGTCTGATGCCTCACCATTGTTCCAAAGCAGATTAGAAATCTCTAAAAGTTTCTCTGCTTTATTCTCTGTGTTTGAAATGCCATCTATCTCACTCTGATACAACTCGATCGCTGCTTTAGTGTCTCCAGAAATTGCCAATTGACTGGCTTTATAGTTGAGCATGTTCGTCGGCTGGCTTTCGGCGTCCTTATCCTTTTTTTTGTCATTTTGAGATACTGGGATCCCCAGTTTCGCCAATAAATCTCTACCTTGCTCCGTATTCCACAACACTAATGCGAGTACAACGACAGTCAGGAATATGCCAGCCATGACCAAAAGTCGCTTCTTGTTTTTGCGCCCAGTCTTAGCAACACGATCAGATTCTACAAATATATTTCCGCCCATAGCTTAAGCATAATAATAACAAACATATATACGAATGAACACATGTATCGATACATATCCAAATTTTGATTAGTTTTAACTTTAAAATTCAGATATAGATTGCATTCTCTTACGGTTTGATTTTTTGTTGTATTGCAGCATACACTAATGAATATTTATGGATTGATTCGCGTCGTAATGATACAAATCCTCGTGTCAGGTACGCCAGCAACAAAACAGGGATTATGACATATGCTGCATACATCGCCGTCGAGAGCTGCATCAGTCCACCAAGCACTTCGGTTGGATATGTCTCCGCGACATGGAGATATTGCTCCTGAAGCTGCTTCGGTACAGCGAGCCCGATGACGACGATTGCAGTCACTAGCTTAGAACGAGGCATTGCAATATCTGGCTCCAGTAATTTATATACCAGATAAAATATCACAAAATTTTCAAACACGTTCGGGAACACCAGCAGTAACTGTCTGTTTTGCGTAAATTCTAGGATCACCACCCCAATGAGACGCCACGCAAAGAGACACATAGCAACTCGCCTGATGTATTTGTCATTGATCTTATAGGCAAAAAAGGCAGCAAACGCCAGATAGTACAGATCGAGTAGTTTATCCCATGCCTGATACTGCGTATAGTCGCCTTCCTCTTTGAGCGGCAATAGATAGTAATCATTACTATCTACGATGATTGATGCCAATATACCAATAAGCGGCCAGCGCAGGATAGTCAGTGGCACAACTAAACGTAGGACAGTGAGCGAAATCCAAATAAAATCTTCCATACAGTTCTCTTTATATAATATTTATATAATTAATACAATGTATCCTATATCTCTGTTATATTAGATCTACTATGTCATTTACTGACCGTAGCAGATATGGCTACTCCAACAAATATACATGTCATGTTAAAGACAGCATGTAGTTAGAATTCAATCCTCTCCTGTCTACTATTTTTGTTTCTGCGCCAAGAAGATATGATAAGGCACCTTATTAGTAGCGGTATCTCCACGTTCATAGCCATCATAAGCTTCATCATGGAGTAAGCCAAAGCCATTACCGTGTAACAGTTCGCGAACTTCCTCGGCCGTATGACGATAGATTGTTAGGTCTGCATATTGCTGTCTTAAACCGTCATAAGGGTTAGCTAGAGTTTCAATAGTAAATACAAAAACTCCGTCAGTCACGAGCGTTTGCCTAACTTGCTCGACTACGTCTCCTAAGTCCTTTGCGAATTCCAGCACCCCGATCGCCTGTGCAACATCCACTTTTCCTACTAGATCAGCAATCGGTAGGGGTTCGTTAATGTCAGCTTGTCGCATTAAGCCCAACTCGCCAGCTACTGACCGTGCAACGGTTAACATGTCTAAGTCATGATCAATGCCTACAACAGTAGCACCTTTTTCAGCATACCCTCTGACCGTTTGCCCAGTTCCTATACCAATGTCTAAAACGACGGAACCTTCGTGTACATACTGCTCAACTAATCGCTGAGTACGTTCCGGTGAGTCCCATCCACTCTCTGTTGTTTCCGCATCATAGATTTCAGCTGCAATCTTATTAGTTGCTTCACTTCTGTTCAATATAGTTTCAGTGCCAGGGTGATTTTGATCTGCCTGTTCTTGCGATGTCATTATAAGTATATAATAACAAAATACTTATGTTTTGTCAATATTCACCTCTGTTATGTTACAATGAACATATGAGCCTTTCTATTGGCATCGTCGGCCTCCCAAACGTCGGTAAATCGACGCTTTTTAATGCGCTCACTGATGCTGGCGCTCTTGCGGCTAATTATCCTTTCGCGACTATTGAGCCAAACACTGGTATTGTGCCTGTTCCAGACACACGTCTCAACGTGTTACAAAAAATGTATTCAGCCGAAAAAGTAATCCCAGCAACAATTACCTTTGTTGACATTGCAGGACTCGTCGAAGGCGCGAGTAAGGGCGAAGGGCTTGGTAACCAGTTCCTCGCCAACATCCGTCAGTGTGACGCTATTATCCATGTAGTTAGAGCATTTGAAAACGATGACATTTTGCGCCATGGCGACGCCGCTGTCGATCCACGAAATGATATCGACATAATCAACACCGAGCTGATCCTGGCCGACCTCCAGACGATCGATAAACATATCCCGAAGCTCCAAAAAGAATCAAAAACCAATCCCACGAGGCGGGCCGAGCTCGAACAACTCGAGCACATCAAATCCGAACTCGACGAGGGTAAGCTCCCATCACAGTCGCCTGCTTCACTTCCACTTCTGTCCTCTAAACCCGTAATCTATGCATTTAACGTCGACGAAGAAACACTCGCTAATACCGCAAAACAAGCAGAATTATCTGCGCTCGTGGCACCACACAACACAGTGTTTATCTGTGCCAAACTCGAGGAAGAGCTTCGGGGTCTCGAAGAAGCCGATGCGAGTGAACTACTCGAGAGTTACGGGGTTACCGAGTCTGGCCTACACCAGCTTGTCAACGCTGCTTACCGAACACTCGGGCTCCAGAGCTACCTTACCGCCGGGCCGAAAGAAGTTCGTGCCTGGACCATCCATCAGGGTGATACCGCCCCGCAAGCAGCTGGCGTTATCCACACCGACTTTGAAAAAGGCTTCATCGCAGCGCAAATAGTGAGCTTCCCCGATTTAACGGCCTCTGGCTCAGAGCTTGCCGCCAAGCAAGCTGGTAAAATGCATACCGTCGGGCGTGATTATGTCATGCAGCCAGACGACATTGTCGAATTTCGATTTAACGTTTAGAAATGACGAGGCCCCCGCCCTGCTGCCTGGTAAGGCGAGCAAGGACGAGGGCCAGAAGCACGATCAGGAAGGACACGTCACACTGACGACCTCAAACATCTGGAAGACATTCTGAGTCGAGTGCCCTTGGGCATCCTTCTTTGCTTCATCATCGCAAGTTGAGACACGAATGATCCGCGCCAGTTCCTGGTTGTACAGATAATCATCCCTGGTGTTGAGACGACTTTTCGCGATGTTGGTGGCATTCATGGTCGCTTTCGCAACCACCACACATCCCCTGTCGAACGTCACTTTGAGGATTGCTCCCTTCTGCGACCTCTTCAGGTTGTTGATCGAGTACACCTCGCCTCCGCACCGCATGTGACCGGTGATGAGTGACCGCTGAAGCGAAGCTGTGCCCGGCGTGGGCCAATCCGTCCTCGAATACCACGTGGTCATACCACACTGGCTTTCGAAGTTCCGATCAGTTGAACCATTGGGCTGCATTGTCATGCCGACAAGCGGTTCACCCCCCTGATAGATCGACATGGCATTCGGCTTCCCTTTCGGGTTACGCAGTGCTGGCACAACAGCCGAAGGTGTAGCTGTCCGCGACGGAGCAGGTTTTGTTGCTGCACTCGGCGCCGCCGTTTGTGACACCGGCTCAGTAGCAGACATGGAGGCCGTTGGTGTACTAGTCGAATCGATGTTCGGTGGAATGATCGTGGGCCATAGCACTGGTTTGAACACCAGGACAGAAGCCACGATACCACCGAGTAACAACAATGCGATAGCCCCCCGTGAGGAGCAAATCGTATGAAAACGATGCATGCTCACTCCTTTGAGTGATCTGTGTTCGATGATGTGATCGTGCAATGTACTCCAAGTGGGAGCAGTTGCTCGACACATCTTGGTCTATATCTGATTATAGCATATTTTGTTAGTATTGTAAATATATAGCTTTCTTTGAAATTGAAGAGCCCCCCGGTGTATCGCTTTGGCTAAGCGACTCCGGGGGGCCTGGATCAGACCACTCTACCCTCTCAAGTCTCGAGGGGAATGGGCTTTGTAGTCTGATTCAGCTTGCGTCTTCAGGCGATGTGCTGTGCGTCGTACGCCACCTTGTTGCGACGGCGCATGATGAGCGCGAGGCCAGCTCCGAGGAGCAGCATCGCAGCCACGATCACCATGCCGAGGTTGAACGTGACCGGCTGGTCACTCTGGTCCACGCTGGGCGGGACCGGTCGAGTCGGCGGAGTCACCACAGGGGGCGTGACAACCGGCGGAGTCACCACAGGGGGCGTGACAACCGGCGGCTTGACGGGCGGCTCGCAGTCTTGCTTGACACCAAAGGTGCCTTGTCCGGCGAGACCGTCGGTCTCGACACCGTACGCAGCCCAGTAGACCGTGGTGTAGCTGGTGTCGACCGAGACGGTCTTGCCAGCCGGGACGTTGACCTCCTTGTGCTCAGGCATCCCCTCGGGGTCGTCAGAGTACACGAAGAGAACGTCCTCACCGTTGGTGTTCTGGACCGTGAAGCCGGCGCAGAACGTGGTGACCGTGACCGACTGGATGTCGGCCGGCGGCTGCTCCTCGCAGAGCGACTCGTCACCCGGGATGGTGACGAAGCCACCGTCGATGAAGCCCGGGATGTCAGCGATGCCGTCGTTGTCGATGTCCGTGATGTGGCTCGGCGGCTCGGTGGAGCTGACGTCCCACTGGATCACCTGCGGCTTGCACTGCTTCGGCGGCATGGGAATGGTCGCCTTGCAGTCCTCGCCGACGTTGACGGCGTCGCCGATCTTGCTCTGGTCGGCCTTGTTGTTGGCGTTCCAGATCGAGAGCCAGTTGGATGGGTTCTCTCCCTCAGTACGGACGGACATGGTGTCCGCCTCGCGGTTCGGGTTGTCTGTGTAGCAGACCGGTGGCGGAGTGGTGTCGCACTCCTCGGAGCCCGGGACCTTGGTCCAGGGCACGTCGGGGTACTCGCCACGATCGGGCTCGTCCGCGGAACGGACGGGGCCCTGGTTGATCGACTTGTCTTGGACGGTGCGCTCGTCCACCTTGACCCACGGCTCGCCGGGGGTGTCAGTGGTCCAGTTGCCGTCGTTGTACTTGACGGTCTGAGCCGGAACCGGCTCGACCTTCCAGCGCTCGTCGATCAGGATCCACGGCTCGCCGCGGACCTCGGTCGTCCACTCGCTCTCCTCCCAGCTGTCCTCGGTGCCCGGCGTGCCGTGCTCCCGGTGGAACCAGTTGGAATTGCCGTTGTTGCTCGTCTGGAAGGTCCCGAAGGTGTCCTGACGGGGACCGCCGTTCTCCTTGGGGCCGACCCACTTGCCGCGGTCGTCCTCGGGGAACACCGGCTCGTAGTCCTGAGGGCCCTTGGTGTCGTTGGGAGCCCAGACCCACCAGAGGTCCGGACCTGCCTCGGTGCCCTCGATGAGCTTCTTGTACTTGTACTCCTTGACGCCCTCGATGGCCGCCACGGTCTTCTCGTACTTGTACTCCTGGTGCGACTGCGGGATGACCCGTGTCCACGACCAGGTGCAGTTGGTGTTGGTGTCGGTGTCGGTGGTCTGCGTGAGTGCCCTTGCAGCGCTCATGCTTGCCACCATTGCCATGAAGGCACAGATCACCATGATGATCGATGCCCTGAAGATTCGGCGCATGCCGAACCCCCCCTTCTGCTGCTTGCGCAGCATCGATTGGTCTCTGAGGATACAGAGATTCACGCGAAAACATATGCTATCGATTTCAGTGAGTTGAATCAGACTAATTGTTAAACGCCGGGAGGGCGCCTCACTCATAGAATGATTTGCTCACTGCAACCGACAACACACGTGGATTACGTGACGATTAATTATAGCATATATTATAATTTTAATCAATAGTATTATCCCCTCCGGAAAAGAGAAGGCCCCACCATTGCGGCGGGGCCAATCGGATTACTCCCTTCCGGGAAATGTCCGTAATCCGATTCTCTCAGGTGGCTCAGCGGTTGGCCCTGATGGCGATGCGGAGGGCCTTGTGGGCCAACCCCACTTGCTTGAGGGCCTTGAAGTACGCCATGCGAGCCGTCTGCTTCTCGGCACGCGTGTCTGCCTCCTTCAACTGCAGACGGGCAGCGGCGAGTACCTGCTTGGCGGCGGCGAGCGCCTTCTGGGCAGCGACGATGGCTGGGTCGGTGACAGGCGGCGGTGAGTCGCTGACCTCCACGGTGGCGGTGCCCAGTGAGTGCTCAGCACCACCTGTTCCCTCGGTAAAGAGGAGCTCGACCGTCCATGGGCCGGTACCGGTCAGCTGGCTGACTGGGTAGTCCCGGGTCCGAACGCCGGTCGGTCCAGGGATCAGCGTCGGCTGAACCTGTCCGACGACGTTGTTGGAGTCCGTGAAGCGAAGGACGAGGTAGAGCACCTGGTCGTCAGCGATCTCGTAGGTGGTGTGGATCTGGCGGTTTGCTGCGGAGACGGGATCGACCGACACGATGGCACCGCTGACGTTCGCGGCGTTGAGTGCCGAAGCCGATGAGGGCACGGCGACGGAAAGGCCGAGGATGAGCGCCAAGCTGGCGATCACCGACAACAGCCTCAGAGAGGTCTGGCGCATGCGGTGCATAATGGTGCCTTTCGTGCGAGAGGTGGACATGGAAAATGACCTGGAAAGCTAGCTCAAGCTAGAGAAAATCGGATGTGAATGTGCGTAGCTATGATCAGCTACGACAAGAGTAACCTCGATTGTCTATAGCCTCAGCTAACTTCCCACATCAAGTGGTAAGCAAATTATAGCACTTTTTAGATATTTAAGCAATACACTTATGTCTTCGGTGACCGAAGTACATAAAATCGCTCTTGGTTGCCGCGGGCACCATGTACAGTACTATCTGCTTTGTCTTGTATGACGAAATACTGTTTACTCCATACTTCAAAGTCTCGAAGGATTTCTCGTCGTAAGGTATCGTTTTTGATCACCCCTTTGTTGATCTGGTGCTTGCCTGCCTCAAACTGCGGTTTTACCATAGCAAGGATTATTGTACTTGGAGATGAGAGTGATGCGATATGTGGCAGAATATCCCTGATACTAATAAAACTGACGTCAATAACTACAATATCTATTGGACTCCCGGGGGTAAAATTACGGATGTCGGTCTTTTCATGAAGTTCGATTCGCTTATTACCGCGAAGTGATGGATGAAGCTGCTCGGTCCCAACATCGATAGCAAAGACTTTCTTGGCACCGTGTTGGAGCGCATAGTCCGTAAACCCACCAGTCGATGAACCAACGTCGAGTACTGTTGCGTCAGTAAACACAACGTTAAATTTCGACGCGACGCTCGCTAATTTCAGCCCAGCTCTAGAGACATAACGCTCTGTTGTTGCAAGTTTTACATCACTAGTCGGATCAACAAATTGGCCTGGTCGGCTGGCAAGCTGTCCGTTGACGCTGACCTTACCAAGTCGTATCCAGTTCTCTGCTTCTGAGCGTGACGCAACGAGTTTGCGCCGAACCATATCTATGTCGAGTCTTTGTTTCACACCCCTATTGTATCAGGGATACATTATCGCTTCGATCTCGCGTGTGATATCAGCAATTGCATAAAACGACATACCTTTTGTCATCACTGCTATCGAATATGTTCCTCGTGGATGGTAGACGATTGCCGAATCATTGGAATAATCCCACAAAAAGCCAACTTTATTGTGTACACTACCACCAGATCCGCTAGGAATACCTTTGGTATAATGATGGCGTTTGAGGGCGTCGAGGAGATACTGGCGTGCCCAGCCATTCATCATCCAGCCCTCGTGTAGGCCTCGGAAATAGCGCGCGAGATCCGCCGCCGTCGTGTGATTGGCTAGTGGATTATTAAAATCTGTTCCCCGACTAAAACCCTTTGACCAGATAAAGTTGTTGATGTTACCTCGGCCAAACTGTCGTATCCATTCCTCTGCGCAAGCATTGGTGCTGGCTACAATCATCCTCTCAAAACAGCCCTTGGTAGTCGTATCGAGGATCGGCGTATCCCAGTTAATCTCGCCACTATCCATTCGGTCAAACAAGTATAACGCGACATACAGTTTATAGGTACTAGCGCTGACGGTCGTCTCAGTATCGCG
The DNA here is from genome assembly GCA_039916485.1 of Saccharimonadales bacterium (SeqCode). Lineage (GTDB taxonomy): Bacteria > Patescibacteriota > Saccharimonadia > Saccharimonadales > Saccharimonadaceae > JAPUDQ01. The sequence continues at coordinate 32,206 of JBDSLH010000002.1, forward strand.
AGCCCCGGCGGTCCATCCAGCTCCACCAATCTGCTGGACAGAAATACGGACGTTACGGCTATTCCCCTGATCGGTGACATAGGCATGTAAACCATCTTGGGTAGCCGAATATTTTTTGTTGATCACGACGGTCGGTGCGATAGGTATAAACGCGGCCTTAAGTGGTTGGTTCTGGCGAGATGTAATAATTGTACCCAGTCGCATTTTTAAGGTTTCGGTATCGATTGTCCGACCAGACGCGCCTTCTGTCCGTGAGACTTCCTGGCCATCAACGCGTGAGACCGCAGTTTGCCCTGCCGCAGTGGTATATTTACCTTGTAATGACTTGAGATACGTATCCAATCCTTCACTATCAACAGATACAATTGCTTTCCCATCTGTACCATCACCTATTCGCAACCAGCTAGCTTTTTCTGCTGTTGTCGGTGTAATTGTATCGTTTTCGATCGAAATAGTGATCGGTAGTGCAATAAATTGTTCAGCATGCTGCTTCACCTGCTCGAAGTACGCGGTGGTTTTCGTGGCAGGGACATCCGCGTGCGGGACATCAACAGTCGTATATACCAGTCCATATGTTTGATTGAGCAACGTATCTTTGAGCTTTTCTGAATCAACAACCGAGCCCGGGATATCCGCTGTTGCGATAAGTTCCCCGTCTTTAAACCCAAGCCCTGCATTTTGCGGTTGTCTGGTGAGGACGGCTGCCTGGTTCGTAGCGAAAGTATCTACCTGCATTGGCTCAAAATGCATATCTGTACTCACAACATGCGGCCGCACAACAACAAATGATAGTGGTATCATCCGCGACCACAAGGGGTAGTCCGTCAAAGCCTGGGCAGTTTTATCTATGTCAGGTTGCGCGCCTATATCTTTCAGTGCAAACGTAACACTCCGCTTGTCATCAAGCCGCAGCGAGCCCCGGGCTTTGAGGTAGGCATCATTGACTTTCACTGCCACCTGGTCATAGGTCTGATAGCCGACAAGTTCGTTACCAAGTTTGGCAAATGGCACGGCTCGGTCGAGCGGATAGGTCAGTTGCAGCGACACAACCAATGAGTACATCAAAAAAGCCACCCATAGCAATGCGTGGCGATTTATATGATGATGAACTCTTCTGGCGTGTCTAACAATATGCTTACGCATATCGTCAAGTATAACAGCTACTTTTGTCGTTCGACGTACGAACCATCGCGAGTATCGACTTTGATCTTGTCCCCCGTTTTTATAAACGACGGAACTTTTACGACCAGACCGGTATCACAGGTTGCATCTTTGAGGACGCTGCTCGTAGTATCCCCTTTGACGACGTTTTCTGCATACGTGACCTCAAGTGCCACGTTGGTCGGTAGTTCGACGTTGATGACACGGTCGTCAAAAAATTGCAGACCGACTTCGTCACCTTCGTGGAGGTATTTGTCAGCCTCGTTCATGGTCTCAGCATCGACTTGGAACTGGTCAAATGACTCTGGGTCCATGAGGTGGTAACTACCGTCAGCAGCGTACAGATACTGCACTTTACGTGTTGAGACGTCTGCTGACTCGATCTTGTCCTGACCCTTGTAGGTCTTTGGGAGCATTGCGCCAGTGATTAGGTTTTTGACCTTTACGTTGACGATACTACCGCCGCGACCCATAACTTTTTGGCTGTATTCCATGACGCGGTACGGCTGTCCATCAATCTGGATAACCGCACCTTTTTTCAAGTCAGTTGGACTATACATCTAACTAGCCCTGTGCGACAAACGGCATAAGTGCCAAGTGACGCGCTCGCTTGATAGCAGTACCCAGCTGTCGTTGCTGACGTGGGTTGAGACCAGTCTTTGTGCTTGGTTCGATCTGTCCGTATGAGTTTACAAAACGGAGCAATGTCTTTGGGTCTTTATAATCAAAGTAACTAGGTATATCTTTCTTAAATCTTCGTGCCATATAAATTATCCTTCATCTCTTAAAAACTTATTAAATTCTTTATCCGTTACTGGTGGAACATACTCAAGCACTTCAGGCATAACATCTGCAGGGGAACCTGCGCCGAGATTCAACCTAAGCTTGAACATATCACCTACCGCTAACGCTGTACCTTTTTTACCCAGTAATTCTACGCTCGACACTGGGAATACCCCATATCTATTATTCTCTTCACCCTCGGTTCCAGCTTCTTGGCGTATCTGGTAATCCGGATGACTATCCATTACCAGACTATGCCCCGCGAGCCACGAGACCCCTGTGGGATCATCAATGGCCTCTATAACTTCTATTGTGTTGGCCATATACGCTTCAGCCATAGTGTTCCTTTCTAGTCGATAAAGTAGTGAGTTGGAAAACTACTAAATTAAAATGGTATGTCGCTGAGGTCAATCGGTTGGTCGTCAGCGCTGTTGTCTGGTGCTGGTTCTGCTTTCTTAGCGCTAGATGTGCGAGGTGCTGAGTTATCAGATCCGCCGCTGTTGTCACCAGAGCCACCTTGGCCGCTACCGCTGTCGACGAAGTTGAAATCTTCGACGACGACTTCGACTTTACTGCGCTTTTTACCGGTTTCTTTGTCGTCCCATGAGCTTTGGTCGAGGCGACCACTCACGAGGAGAGCGCGTCCTTTACCGAGGTACTGAGCGATAATCTCGCCTGGTTTGCCCCATGCTGTGCAGTCGATGTAGCTGACTGACTCTTGTTGCTGTCCGTCAGCGCCGCGCCATGAGCGGTTTACTGCAAGGCTAAAGCTAGTAACTGATTGACCACCTGATGTTGTACGCGTTTCTGGATCCCGAGTTAGGTTCCCCATCAACGTGACTTTGTTAAATCCCTTCATCCCTCATCCCCTCTCGTTGGTTTACTCTTCTTCTGATTCTTTAGCAGATTTTGCGGCTTCTTCAGCTGCAGCTCGAGCTTTTGGATCGACACTGACTAGTAGGAAACGTAGTGCTTCGTCAGTAATGTTCAGTGTTGCATTTACTTTTGCAACAGATTCAGCTGGTAGCTCAAGGTCAAAGTATACGTACAAACCAAAGTCTTCTTTGTTGATACGGTATGCTAATCGCTTTTTACCCCAATTGTCTTCTTTGACCACTTTACCACCGTTACCGGTGATGATCCCGCGAACTTTTGTGAGTGTTGCATCTAAATTTGACTCGAGGTCAGGATGCAGCACTACGGTGAGTTCATACTCTCGCATAGTTACCTCCTATGGTTCCGGATGCGTCCGGAGCGTCCGGCCAATTGGCGGACGCAGTTAGGTTAATTGTAAGAGATATTATAACAGAGGTAAACGAATTATTCAAATGACTTTACTAGATGGCGAAGTATGAGCTCTCTAGAGTAGACATTCCTTCACGACGGGCGTAGCGGTTACGAGCATCTATATCCGCTATAGCCCGTACTTCTGGAGTACGTGATTTAACCACGCTCCCAGCTCGTAATGCCATTTGTAGATATGTTCGAATGACTTCATTAATAAACGCAGGATCAGTGACCTCTTTCCTAGTAGTGTAGCCGTTTTGATAGATCTCTGAGTAGACCTTCACCACACCGTCGCTT
>JBDSLH010000003.1:0-16956 GCA_039916485.1 Saccharimonadales bacterium (SeqCode)
CTCCAAGTTGGACAGCAAACAAGCCATTGGTAACCTGGACACGGTTGGTTGTCTCACGAGTCTCTGTCCAGGTGGCAGTGCCACCACTGGAGACAGTGTAGAGACGGAACTGCATGTTGTAGAGACCATCTGGTGTGGTGACGCCGCTGGCGTCAGCCAGACGACCTTGGAAGTTCATGGTGGTCGGGGCGGCGGAGACAGGACGAGAGGAGACAAACGCAAAACAGGCTAGCAATATGCTAACCGAGAGTATGGCGAAAAACGCCACTCGTCGTGGTTTAGTACCTAGGAAACCGAGCATGTTTCTCTTTTCTTTATTCCGTATACCCCTGTATTTGTCTCCCAAAACAGGATGTATCTATCTTACTTCTTATGCTTGGTGATGTCTAGGGTAAACACGCAAGTATACCAGAGTAAATATGATAACCACAAGTGCAATTGTTGGCGCAAGCCATCTCCAATAGCCAGTCACAGCAAAAACGAGTGATGTCCTAGATGAATCTCCTACGTGAGCTCCGAGGAGTACCGGCCCGAAATAGGCTCCTGGGTGTTGGATCTCAACGGTCCGTGTCCGTCCTGCAAACACCAAAGGGCCCTTTATCGTACGAGAGCCGTATGGCGCAGTAGACGCCTGGATACTGGGATAAAATCCAGTTGCCTTTTGCGGATCTGCAGTATTTTTCACAGTCGTTGTGGCGCTGAGCTCCTCTCCTACTTGCAACCAATTTGCTACAAAGGATGTCACCTCACCTAGGCGTGCATCGCTAGCCCCGTTTTGGACAGTCAGTATCGTACCGACTCGTACTGATTGTGTCGATCCATTGCCAGGAACCGGTATTGTTGACGCAAAGATCGCACCGAAATTATCACCAGCAGCAAGCTTGGCACTGTCAAGTAAAAAATATACTCGATACGCTTCCCGTGGACCGATGGTAATCGTCTCAAAGTCCAACTTTACCCCGGCTTTGATCTGCTCTGACGCAAAAAATTCCAGTGACCCTTCATCATCAATCTGGCGAAATCCTTGTGCTTCTAATTTCACCTTTATCGAGGAAGATGACGGATTGGAGATATCAACATAGCCTTTTTTAATTTCACCTTTTTGGAGCTCAGCTTCATAGCTGAGAGGCGCTATTTTGAGACCTAAAGCAGCTGATGGCAATGAGAATGTGACCACTGAAAAAACCGCGAGCCCAAGTGCGAGGAGCACTTGCTTCACGGTGTAATAGTCCCAGTGGTAGTGACAACGTTAGTATACCCTCCAGCAACCTGACTGGTCGGGACATCAAGGCGCAGGCGCATATTGAGCACATCCTTGGCTGCTTGCCGCCCGGTACGCAGATAATAACTCGTAGAACTACCAGGAAATGCTGCATACGCACCTCCACTACTCCACTTGCCCGGAATAGACGTGGCGTTTGTCCCATACAGTGTAAATCCAAGACCCTTTGTAGTACCTTCTACCCATGACACAGGCGTGCCGATAGAGCCTGATACAGCTGTTATCGAATCGGCGCCCTTAGTAAGGTTTTGGTTTTGGTTAACACTGAGGTTATAACCATTTTGCGCATCTGTTTGGACAGCTGCATCGTAATTACTCGTTTGCGACACACCGGGAATGATAGAAGTTGCAAATGATAATCCTGCTGTGTTACCCGCTACTCCTGCGTCATATTCTGCCTTGACCTCATTAGCACTTAATGCGCGCGAAAAAACCTTTAGTTCGTCCATAGCACCGCTGTATGAGTTTCCACCACCACTACCTATCGTGTTTTGTCCGGCGGTCCAAGGTTGGTTATTATTCGATATCGCCCCCGTTGCTGCAACCGATGCTCTCTCAACACCATTGACATAAATCTTGGCGTTAGTACCATCATACGTCCCGACAACATGGTTCCACGTAGAATTAGTCAAAACAACAATGGCATCAACTGTTCTTAAAGTACCTCCTGTGGTGACATTGAACCGTGGCTCATTGTTAAAAAGTTTTATAGCGCCTTGTAGATTTGCTTTGCCAAAGATAGTAGACGATTGCGTTGAGCTCGGATTTACCCAAGCAGAGATGGTGATTGTCCCGGTGATATCAACGTCAGTAGACTCCATGATACCCGCACCGGCAAATGATAATCCTGTCCCTACCTTACCTGTAGCCCAAGTAGTACCGCTGGTAGTGCCGTTGTTGTTATTGAACGACGTATCTCTGATGAACGTACCTGAATTTTCTTCTAATGCAAAGTACCCGATCAAACTACCTGGCTGTACAGTCAGCTGTAGGCTACTTTCCAGTTGTGCAACGTAACCAACACCAATTTTGTAGCTACCGCCGCTGCCCTGACCAATGAGGCTTTCTCCACCACTGCTCGTTAGTTTGTAGCTCCCACCAGTAGTGTCACCACCAAAACTATTGCCGACAACGCTTGCATCGATCGTGTAGCTCCCGCCTGTGAATCGTTCGGCTGAAACATCAACGAATAGCCCGACAAATACTGTCAGTATAACCGCACCTAGAGTTACTAATCGCGCGTTTCCCATACTTGTAATGATTATAGCATTAGGAGTCCGAAGGTAGAATGAGCATGCTCATTCTACTGAGGCGACAAAGTGCTATATCTATATAGCTATAGCATTAGGAGCGTGAGAGTAATAAGACCTCGGTCTTATTACCGAACCGACGCCATGTTATATCTATATAACACTAGGAGCCCGAACCCAGAACGAGCTTGCTCATTCTGGTGAGGCGACGAAGTGGTCTATTAGTGTAGCAGTTTTCAGTTATCTTGGTCGACGTGATCGTACTACCCAGTAAATAAGTCCACCAATTGCTAGAATAGACACCACCAGTATCCACATTGGCATCAGCAGTACCCAGGTGTTCGTTGATGTAACTTTATCAAGAATTTTCGTCTCTACTGTGACATTATATAGTCCCATGAGCGGACCGTTTTTCCACGATAACTCCAGGTCTCTGGTTGTTTTGGGCAACATGACTTTTTCGTTCGTTTCCTGATAGACTTTCGCACCGACAATATTTTTGATCAGAATGGATTCTGTCATTGTAAAGTCAACATTCCCCGTGTTTTCTACAAATACTGTCGCGACAATAGGTCCACCAAGCTGCAACCAATCGATATTGGTACTTAGTTGCTTACCGGCGGTAATATAGTCCCCCGCAACCGTTGCATAGACTATAGCCCCAACACGCTTTTTTCGAGCGATCTGAGAACTTTGGTCTCCATTAACCTGTGTCTCTGCAAACAATACGCTGTAATGGCCACCAGGAGCCGCATCTGCAGGCACAGCGATGGTATACGGAATATCGACTGTTTCACCAGGATTTAACGTATAAACATCCTTCTCGAACGAAACCCAGGTGTAGAGATCTGCATCGGGCTTTTTCTGATCATAATTTGGCGTATAGGTCCTGTTCGCAACAGAATACGGGCTCGCATATACAACAAAGTCATAGGCCTGAGTGCCGTCATTGATAACCTTAAAGGTGTCTTTGACTGTTTGTCCTGAATCTGCTTTCAGCCGTATAGAGGCCGGTGATAATACAATGCTCTCGCCTTCTATTGCTCCGGCAGGCGCAAAAGCAAAGAGCGAAAAACCAAGCAGAGCTATCACTAGCCCTGCCTTAAAAGTAGTTGTTTTTGTAGTCATAGATTGATTATAGCTCAAAAACGCTAGGACTATGGATTCGTTGTTGCAGTATATGTGACAACATCAGCATACGTACCGTTTGGCTTGCTAGTGTCAGCTTTTGCTGAGTACCAGACAGTGGTGACGTCGTTTGATGCAGTTGTTGTAGTATTCTTGAATACTTGGTCACTTGCTGTGATACCTGTCCATGTCGATGCACTCGTACCAGCATTGGTGATAACAGAATACGATGCGTCGAAGTTGTTCGTACCAATACCTGTTGTACCGCTTGGCACTGCCCAGCCCCAGGTATTGTTCGCAAGCGCTGCACCTGCTGTAAATGTGTTGGCACTCGCTGCAATAGTGTTGGCACCATTAGTAAGCGTCAATGTCGCATCGGCATCTTTAACCGCAAGGTTATAGCCAGTTGCATTGTTGGTGTTCACTGTTACTGTGTCACTGGCGCTCGTTTGAGAACCACCAGAGACCGGGGTGATATTAAGGTTGACTGTGCCACTACTTGTAACGCTAATGGTTGACGCAATGATCGCGTTAACCGTGGTGTTTGCAGTAGCTGCTACCGCACTGGCTGCGACAGGTGCGAGTGCGATTGCTGCAACACCAACAAAGGCAGTTGCTGCTCGAAATCCAGTTTTATATTGTTGCTTCATATTTTTATTTCTCCACATTTATAGTCTTTGAATGTATTATTATGCATCAAAACGCTAATGTCAATAGAAAATATCCCCCATTTTTCTTGGAGGATATATCTGCAGGGGTAAAAGGTACCTATGGATTGGTTGTTGCAGTGTATGTGACAATATCAGCATACGTACCATTTGGCTTGCTGGTGTCAGCTTTTGCTGAGTACCAAACTGTGGTGACGTCGTTTGTTGCAACGGTAGTAGTATTCTTAAACTGCTGATCGCTCGCAGTCATCCCTGCCCAGTTAGTTGAGCTTGTTGCAGCGTTCGTGATAACCGAGTATGATGCGTCAAAACTGTTACTACCTATACCAGTTGTAGCGGTTGGTACAGCCCAACCCCAGGTGTTGTTCGCCAATGTGCCACCGCCTGCAAATGTGTTACTACTAGCCGCAATGTTGTTCGCTCCGTTTACAAGGTTGAGGTTCGCGTCAGCATCCTTGACAGCGAGTGTGTAGCCGGTTGCATTGTTCGTGTTCACTGTTACTGTGTCACTGGCGCTCGTCTGAGAACCACCAGATACAGGGGTGATATTAAGGTTGACTGTGCCACTTGTAGTGATGCTAATCGTAGAGCCTAGTACAGCGTTAACAGTGGTGTTCGCAGAGTTAGTTGCCGCGCTAGCCATGACAGGTGCAAGCGCAACCCCTACAACTGCAACAAGCGCCGCAAGCGACGACAAAGATGAGGTGGTGGTTTTCATTATTTTTGTTTTTCCTATTTTTTATAGTTTCCTTAAGAGGATAAGTCATCAAAACGCTCATGTCAATAGATTTTGCTATATTTATGCGGCGACGGTGTTATCTCGCAATAAGGCATGCGCACGATATATTGCATCTGCAGTTTGTCGTGAATGATATAGCTGAGCATTGTGGCCAGCATACGGGGCGTCGACGGCTGTATGCGGAATCCCCAGCCGATGATATGCCTGCTGATTTTTATAACTGCTCACCAGCAAATCATCTGGATGATCGACGGCTGCGAATGAGACGCCGTCACTTTGTAACTCCGCTATATCTCGTTCAATTGAGCCCCAGGTCGCATCATACAGCTCTGTCGCAATGCGCAGTCCCAGCCCTCGTATATACGACAATGCATCAAGTGCCACTTCATGATGAGCAACGACCCCAGACCAACGAACATAGTGCATTTCCCGAGCAATACTATGCGCAGCGTCTAGTGGAGCACGGAGTTTATTGACCCCACCGAGGCACGCAGATGCTTCGAGCACGACATGCTGTATACGACTATCACCTGCTGCGCGAAGTGCTTTCATGCTTTTCACTGTTTTTCTTGCACCAAGCGAGTGGGGATTTAGGATGATCTCATTCCCGACATCGATTGGCAGAGACTGCCCGGCAAATGAGCCATGTTCGATGGATTGAAGCGCGTAAGTAATTGCCCGGACACCATCATCAGATGCTCCCTCGTGACCGATGAGTACCGGTATGTGGCCGTCGCTAGCCAGAACTTGTGCAAGCTGATCGTAGACCCGACGCTTTGATGCCAGTCCTGGTGGAATCGGGATAATAAACCCGGGAAGGTTGTTTTCAAGTGGTGCAAAGACGGTCATATCAAGTGCGCAGCCACCTACTTTGGTTGTATAGTCAATTTTGCGCCACACGCGCTGTTCGTGACTGATTTCTGACATTCTAATTGTTATATATACGCTGGTTACGAATTCCGTGCAAGCAACCGATCGATCGCCTGCATGGTCTGGTGATTTGACTCGTGTATCACAGGACGCATGCCCGCTGCATCAGCACCTGCGCAGAAGTCTTCGCGATCATCTACCATGATGCATTCTGATGGCAACACTCCAAGCTTGTTAGCTGTCAGCAGATATATCTGTGGATCTGGTTTGACAATGCCGACTTCGCATGACAAGACCGTCACATCAAACAGTGATTTCATCTCTTTGTCAGTAAATATCTTGTCCATGACTCCCAACCCAACATTGCTCAACATGGCAGTTTTATAACGACGCTTGAGTAATTTGGCATAAGCAATCAGTGGCTGGTTAGGTACGTGTTGCTGGTCAATCGCTTCACGAACACGCTTTTCGTCCATACCAACAATCTCACCGATACGGTGAGCGTACTCGTCACGTGATAGATAGCCATAATCAGCAGCGGTCCGGGTATCAGTCAGTTCTTTGAGACGCTCCGGGGGGCATATACTACGAAATGTAAAATAACTGGTGCCCACCAGCGTACCAAAGCAATCAAAGATAATTGCTCGAATCATATATCTAGTGTACCCCAGTTAAGCTACTACCGGAATTGTTTTAGCGGTTTGATAACCGTACGAAATTCTGGAATTTGCTTGTTGAATAACTCACGGACAACATTGTTGGTACCGGCGAATGTACCTTTTGTCTTGCCACACGTCGTGGTCCATACTCGCTTGACGAGATCGCCATTTTCAAACATTTCATATACATAACGTTTGCCTGAGCTACATGCCCCACGATCATCAGCAGCTTCTTCACTGAGCTCACGCTCTTTGTCAAAGCCTGCTCGAGCAAGTGCATAAACAAACTGTTGATAGCCCTCGTGGGTATTATCAAAATCTTTACTATCGATCTGCGTCTGAGTATAGCCATTGTATGCTGCAAATCGTCGTGACGACGTAGAGACGGTGATCTCATATGACTGGCGTTCTTCGTCGGCAACAACTGGACCATATACGGTCATACGGACGCTCCGCCCACTATGAACATTCGTCACCTGTCGGCGATTGCGTTCACTAGCTGTGAGGTCGTCACCACGTGATCCACCGGTGATAAAGTAAAAGAGTCCAGCAACAATCAGGAAAAACACCACACCTATGATGATCATCCCGAGTCGAGTTGGTCCACCAAATTCTCTATTCATAATTCCATATTAGCATAAAAGTTAATAATTGTCAATAGTACTCATCTGTTATCTCCAGATCCATGAAGGGCTCCACGAGCTTTTCGTGAGGCCAGTTTATCAATGTTCGTCTGGGCGACGTCATTGAGGGAAACCCCGAGGCTGCCAGCAAATGTCGCCACGTACCAGAGTACATCACCAAGTTCTTTAGTAATGTCATCTTTGTCGAGCTGTGTAAAATCTCCGTCTTTGTCACGTAAAATCTTTTTGACTTTGTCAGCTACTTCTCCGGCCTCACCGGTGAGGCCAAGTGCCGCATAGATTAATGTTCGTTCATCTCCTGGTTTCATCAGGGCCGTTGTGGCAGCTTGTTTTTGGTATTCATCTAATGTCATATAATTTCTCCTGTTGCTTATAGTGTATCAGCTTGATATTGTATATGGTTCTGTTTCTGGCACGGTTATATGACGAGTAATCTGATCTATGGTACTAGCGTCGAGCTGGCGGAAGCTATGTCCCGAACGATCCCCAACAAAACACGCAGAGACAGACGCTGGTGTTTGAATAATTTCAATAAAATACGGCGCATTATCCGGGCGATATATCGGTATCCATGGCTGATTGAATGCTTGGGGAGGGAGTGCCTGAATACGGTGGATACGTGAGTTACTTGTTACTACTCTGTCGTGTTGCGCTACAGGATAAACATCCAAGCCTGATTCATTAAAGAGATTTCCACTAAATACAAAATAATTCTTACCCCGTAAAAATATTTTTTCATAGTCATAGTCTGACCGTATACATTCTTGCCAGCGTTGTTGCTCTGAAATCTCACGCACATGGAGTACTGTGCCACGCGTATCAATCATTGAACAAATTTCCTTGTCATACACGATCTGCTCACCACCACGAAAATCGCCTCTTAGTGGCAGCCCCTCTACATTCCTTCGAGCTACATCTGGATGACCAACCGCTGTATTCATAAAGTCACAGAAACGCTCGAGTGCAGCATCATTTGTTGCAAGCCGTTTGGCGAGTGTCTCCCACCTCTCCTCTTGTTCTCGCTCTTTTGCGTAGGCTCTCACATCGACAACAGTGTCTTGCTCGCCCATACTCATATGACCTTGTTTATGTTTACAGTCTTAGTACTGTAATACGCTTCACTCTATAAAAACGCAAGTGTTTTAACAGAGATTGTTTGATTTGAGAAAATCAGCAAGCGAATCATTCTTGCTGCATACCTGAGATTTGACATCGATTGACTGTGTCGTCGACTGTTGAAAATTAGAGACGCGTTGGCTCGTATCACGCACGAACATCGCTGTTTGGTATATAAAAAAACCTATGGTTCCAAGGATGATTAAAAACAAAATCCCAAACGAGGTGATCCAAAAATTAAGTATTTTGAGTTGCTTGAGCAATTGTTCTTCGACGGGTTTTTCTAGATTATTCATGTTTTTAGTATGCCATAATCTGATCAAGTTTTTCTTTGAGTACATCAAGTCGATCAATTTTAAAATCCTGTACCTGTCCGTAGGTCTCTTCATCGATACGCAAAAGTGTTGTATGGACTTGTTCTTCGCCGTGGCCATTGATTACCCTGCAAAATCCAGCATGTTCGCCTGCTTCGCGTTGGACCTCAGATATACGACCTTCGGACGCGAGATCTTTGAGACGGAAATGGAAACTGGAGCGAGTTTTGATGTCGAAATTCACCGGCAGACCATTGCGTGGGTTGATCGCCACCATGTCGACGCCCATGGCATCTTGCTGGCGACTTGTCATACTGACATCATAACCAAGTTCTTTGATGGCCCGAAAACTAGCTATCTCTCGGCTGAGGCCGTGCGTAATTGCTTCCCATTGCCTGTTATCAAAGCAGGGTGACTTTACTCGTTTGCAAAACCTGTCCATCATGAATTTGAGCTGGTCGTTGACCCCTGTATAATATGAATCTTCGAGGAGCAATATCATACTCACGTAGGTGTCGTTAAATGCGATCAGTTCATACAGGCGTGCCTGCTTGTCATGAAAGCCATGGGGGTGGTCATCCATTCGGCGTTGTGCAGCGACCGCCCTCGGTGCTTGGAGCACGAGCGCAGCTATCAATGACTCTACTTTCGGAGATCCCAGCAATACATTGATCGGCTGATCAAGTTGACTATAGTCGCGCTTTTGCCACATTCGTCTTTTTTCTATAGGTTGCTGGTCGATAAGTACTTGGGCACGTTTATAAATTTCTGTTGCCACAGGATAATGATGTACTACGCTTGGCTTAAATTGCCGCCAAATCGGTCTCATAGAACTAGTGTATAGTACTTATGCTCAAACTACATCTGCGATACAAATGTACAAAATTCTGCCGGGTATTTGTGTCTGAGTCTGTCAGCAGCATCTTTTGGCGTGACCCATTCATATTTGGTGTGTTCAGAACTGAGCTCGATGTTCATACCTTGTACATACGGCACTCGCCAAATGCGGAGTAATAGACCTGCAAATCCACCCTCGTATAGTGGAATTTCGTGATTGGAGAAGACGGTTGCGATAAGTTCGCCATTAGCCTCCATCTCAATTGTTGTTTCTTCTTGTAATTCTTTTTTTAACGTTTCCATTTCACTGTCACCGGTTTCGATCCTTCCACCTGGTATATCCCAATAGGGCTCTGTATTCATACGGTGAGAAGAGACATCAGCAAGTAATACAAGTACCTTTCCGTTGTCATCTTGGATCAATGCTTTTACCCCAATGAAGAATAGCTTTTCTTTACGTTCTTTCATTCTTGCATTGTACCAAATTCATTGATGAACTGATGATAGTCCTCATATCGGATACTCATCATCCCCGTGCGTCGAGCAGCGTCACAGAAACTAGCTTTATCATCGACGAACAAACATTCATCGGGTCGTAGGCCAAGCCGATCAGCAGCGAGACGAAAGATAGCTATGTCAGGTTTCGCAAGGCCAACTTCATACGATAAGACTATGTCGTCGAACACGATGAGTTGTTCGGGTGTGAATAGCGTATCAAGCATATTGCTGCCAGCGTTGGAAAGCATGCTGATTTTATGTGATGATTTGTGTTCAGCAATCCAGGTGAACAATTCTTTGTCGGGCGAACTTCCCGATAAACTCTCGCGGACATCATCTTCGGCGACGTTCCCCTCCTCGGCTATCGTCGAAACAAATTCATGTTGAGCTATCTTGCCCGTGACAAGTTCGCCCATCATACGCTGTGCAAAATCTCGAGCATCATCGGTGTGAAAATGTCGTCGGCGAAATGGTATCCACTGCTCTGACGTAAGCACTCCAAAGCAGTCAAAGATGATGGCTTTTATAACTGGCGCCTTCGTATCATCCCAGCCCTCTCCAAGCCAACTGCCTAATAATTTCTTGGCAATGCCAACGCGTGGATTTGATTCCAGTTGTTCTGGCGTCGAGCGTGCAAGCACTGACAATTCATGCATGATCGCCAAGTTCAGCACCAGAGATAGATCAGCCACACCAAGTGCATCATCAAGCTCTGCTATGACCCGTTCTGCGATATCCTCGCCGAGGCTATAGAGTGGCCGGAGTTCGTTATAAATCGTCCCAGTTTCGCAATCGCCAAAATCAATGATCCCAGCAAGTGTTGTGCCAGTGAACAACATATTTCCAGAATGGAGATCGCCATGGATCGCAATAACGGGCACATCTGGCACATGGGCTCGCTGTTGCATCACCGTGTCGTACTGAGCTCTATACGGTTCAGCGTATTGATTTAACGGTGCTGTATGCGCAATTCGCTGATAGTACGCATCCCACGATTCTGGCTCTGACATCAGCTCAACTGTCCAGGCATCAAGCTCTCGCACATCAAGGTGTTCATTTAACTCCTTCATAAACTCAGCCAGTGTGACGGCCAGTGCATCTTTTTGTTCACCAGTGAACGTCCGTATCTCCGACCCCTTCACCACTTCACCCTTGATGTAACCCAATACAGCAAACGGCACTGACTCATCAACGTGTATCAGTCTTGGGATTGCAGTGACGAGTGATGATTGTAATTTGCCAAGGACACGCGATTCATAGTGGAGCCTCTGCCTACTCTCGTCATTTCGAGGAAAGCGAAATATCTCAATCTCATCGACCAGTATCATGTCATTCATCTGCCCACTGGCAAGTTCCCGTATGTTGGTGCTAGCTGGGCGAGCTTGCCGTATGAGTTCTCTTTTATTTTGCATGCGTGCCACCATTACGAAATGTAAGTGTGAACCAGTTTGTTGACCCTTTTTTGTAGTTGCTCTGATGGAGTAGTGACATGTCCTGTGGCATCATGTTGAGTATTTCAGTAGAATTGTAAAAATAGAATATCCGTTCGCCAAAGGTATCTACTTGAACACGTCTTTCATATGAGTCAGCTGCTTTAAAGCTCATGCACAACACTCCACCACTTCGAAGAGACAAACTATATTTTTGTAATATTGGGCCTAGCTCTTCTTTCGATAGATGTAAAAATGATGCAAAAGCAAATATGAGATCATATTGCTCAGGATTCATCTCAAACGTTTTCATATCACCAACGGCAAAAAGTTCACTATGCTCAGGGTAATTTTGTTTGGCAATGTTAATTAGCCCCTTAGAGTAATCCAGACCTGTATAGTCTTGTGTAAATGAAAATATATCTTTTGCATCTCTCCCATCTCCACACCCAAGTTCTAATACCGTTAAAGGCACCTGTTTTTGTGTAGAGCGTCGAGCAAAATCTATCTCATGTTGTCTCGACCCAAATGTGGCAAAAAAATCAGAGAATTTTTGGGCTGACTTATTGTATGTCTGCTGCGTAGGATCCATTGATAGCACTTACACCTCGCCCCAAGTGCTACCAACATGAACATCAACATCCAGTTTGATGCCAAGTTCTGGATAGACATTCTCCATGGAATCTTTTAGAATCTCACTTACTTTTTCGGCATCTTGTTTTGAACACTCAACTAATATCGAGTCATGAATTTGGAGAAGTTGTACGCCGATACCATCCAATTTCTTATCAACATCAATCATCGCCATTTTCATGAGATCGGCTTCTGTTCCTTGGATTGGCATGTTCGCTGCTTGGCGCTCAGCACCAGAACGAACAATGTAATTACTCGATTTCACATCTGGTGTTGGTCGTCTACGGCCAAACAACGTTTCGACATAACCGTCATCACGAGCTTGTTGAATGGTCTTGTCTATGTAGGTTCTGACAGCCGATCGAAGCCTAAAATACTCATCGATAAAGACTTTGGCATCGTGAAACGACATACCAGTTGCTGCCGCTAGTCCGTGCGGGCTCATGCCGTAGAGCACGCCAAAATTAATGACCTTAGCATCTCGTCTTTGATTTTTGGTGACGTTATCAAGCGGTATTTTATACACTTCAGCAGCGGTCTTTGCATGAATATCAGTACCAGCATTAAAGTCGTTGATCATAGCTTTATCACCAGCCAGTACCGCTGCCAGTCGCAGCTCGAACTGGCTATAGTCAGCACTGACAAATACGTTACCCTTATCAGGCACAAACGCCTCTCGTATCTTCTTGCCTTGCTCTGTCCTAACCGGAATGTTCTGAAGATTTGGCTCAAAGCTACTCAAACGTCCTGTGGCTGCTACATCCTGTCGAAACGTTGTATGCAGCCGAGAAATATCATCTACAAGCTTTGGGAGCGCATCAACGTACGTGTTCAGCAGCTTTGTCAGTTCACGGTACTGTTCGATCAGCTCAATGATAGGATGCGCGCCACGGAGTTTATCGAGCTCAGACTGCCCCGTGCTATAGCCAGTTTTACCCTTTTTTATACCGATAATGCTTAGTTGTAACTTTACAAACAACACTTCACTCAGCTGTGCAGGTGAACCGATATTAAATTCTTCACCAACCAGCTCATATATCTCTTTCTGGATATTCTTGATATGATCTCCGAGCTCGACACTCATAGAAGCGAGCATGTCGGTGTCTAAATGGACACCACGGTGCTCCATTTTTGCCAATATTGGGATAAGCGGAAAGTCAACATCACGGGCTAGTGCATGTAGTTTCGGTAGCTTCGCGAGTGATTCTTCTTGCTGAGTATGGAGTACAAAAAGTGCTGACATGACTGAAGCTATCTCGTCCGACGCCACACCTGCTAGATCCTCAAATTCACGGCTTTTACGCAGTGGATTTAGTAGGAATGCGGCATGTTTCACATCAAAGAATGTCGTTGTCGTGATATCGACATCATGTTCGAGCAGATAATGGCACAGAGTGTTTGCATCATGAGTAATAACGTGCGCACTGGCGAAATGTTTTGATACATCGGTGACAGCGACCTTACTGTATGTATGAACATCAGAAGCAACGTAGAGCTCACCCTCATGGAGTTGCACAGCTACACGATCAGCCATAGCGAAGGCAACGTTTTGCTTGTCATCCCACGCTACCAATTTTGCAGGTTTGATAGCCGCCAGTTCTGGCTCATCGCTAGCAATCACTTCACTGTTTTGCATGTGTTTTGGCAGATTATTTAGTAGTGACCTGAATTCAAATCGAGTTAACAGTGTCTTGAGCTTGAGCGTGTCTAGGTCTGTAACATCCATCGAGGGTAGATCAAGTGTGAATGGTGCATCGTGATACAGTGTGGCAACTTCTTTACTGAGATACGCAGAATCTTTCCCTACTTCAAGTTTCTTGGCCACTGCACCTTTGATCTGCCACAGATTTTCATAAATTCCATCAAGTGTTTCGTATTCTTGTAGCAGTGACACGGCTGTCTTTTCGCCGACGCCAGGGACACCAGGGATATTGTCGGAACTATCACCTTTTAGTGATTTGAGATCGAGGAACTGGTCGACTCGGATCCCATATTTGGTCTCAAAACTTTCTGGATCAAACTTCTCGATGTTGGAAAAACCTTTTTTGAGAGCATAGACATGGGTTAATGGACTGAGACATTGTAAGGCATCGAGGTCACTGGTGATGAGGCATACTTCGACACCTTCTTTGTTGGCCTGCTCAGCGAGCGTACACAGTATGTCATCAGCTTCGTAATCATCCGCCTCGTACATAGGCCACGAAAATGCTTCGAGGAGCTCCATGAGTAGTGGTACTTGTGCATAAAAATCAGGCGGTGCAGGCTTACGACCAGCTTTGTACTCTGGATACAGCTCTAGACGTTTGCGAATATTCGTCTTTGGTTTGTCCCAAGCCACACATACATAGTCGGGTTTGAGTTTTTTCATAAGTTCGAGGCTTAGTGCTGCAAATCCATAGACACCACCCGTCGGCGTACCGTCGCGCATGCTAAGGTTTGGCATCGCGTAATACCCTCGGTAAAAAACACTTTTACCATCTATAATCGCTAGTCGTTTTGTCATAAGACTAGTATACGCTAACCTATCTCTGTTACTTGAACAGATGCCCTAGGATACTGATCGTGCACGATTCCTCCGGCGTTTCAACGCTCGACGCTCGTCTTCTGAGTGACCTCCCCATACGCCGAACTCTTCGCCAGTATCAATAGACCATTTTAGACATATATCAATTACTAAACATCCTCTGCAAACTGCCTTGGCTTCTTCTATCTGAAGTCGTGCTGCGCTATGATTTCCTATTGGGAAAAATAGTTCTGGATCATTATCTAGGCAGTTAGCTTCATCACGCCAGTCACTACGGGATTCAGGGCTCTTCATATTGTGCTCCTTAACTCTATATAGTATCGTGTCAGCATATATGCCTACATGCAAGCAAGAGCTTTATGACAATTTGAGCTCACCGTACACAAGGGCGATGAAGTCACCAAGCGGCAACGTGTTCTCGACGACAACATCTGCGATGTCTTTAATGCCACGAATATTGAAATCTTCATCGTTCGGGCCCGCGTACATCTCTTTTTCTTCGTTTGCTATAAATTGTTCCAGCGAAAGCTCAGTTTCTTTGTCACGGTGACGTGATTGTACTCGCTCGTAGCGAATCTCGACAGGCGCATCAACAAATACAAGCGTGCCTCCTGCTTTTAGCAAAGCTTTGGCTTCACCAAGAGTACGGATGCCTGAGATAACAATAGGTCGCTGTTCTTTGAGAGCTTCGAGTACTAGCGCTCCTGCACCGGATTCATAGCGAAGTTCTGTTGCCGTCTTAAAAAGTACCGGGCGTTCGATCGATCCGTATTTTCCTTGGGCAACTTTACGAACCATGTCTCCAGTTGACACATGGGTATAACCAAAATCATCAACGAGATGGTGCGCAATAGTGTCTTTGCCACTCGCAAATGTCCCTGCAAGACCGATTATGTCGGTTGTTTTACTGGAGGTACTCATAGAGCTTTTTCGCATCTTTGTGCTTGCGAAGTTTGGCAAGTGCTTTTGCTTCGATCTGACGAATGCGCTCTCGTGTGACAGAAAATTCTTGTCCAACTTCTTCGAGCGTGTGGCTCTTGCCATCATCGAGGCCAAAGCGCATCTTCAAAATCTTTTGCTCACGCTCGGTTAGTACATCTAGGATCCCTTGGACCTGCTCTTTAAGTAGTTGGTTAGCAGCTGCGTCCTCCGGACTGGCAGCATCTTCATCTTCGATAAAGTCACCGAGTACTGTGTCGTCTTCGCCATCATCACGACCAACACCAGCATCAAGGCTCGTAATGTCTTGTTTGATCTTCATGACATATTCAACTTTTTCTGGCTCCATCTCGAGCTCTTTTGCGAGCTCTTCGATGGTTGGCTCACGGTTGAGGTCTTGGGTCATGCGACGTTGCGTGCGAAGTAGTTTGTTGATCGTCTCAACCATGTGCACTGGGATACGGATAGTACGGGCTTGATCGGCAATTGCACGAGTAATCGCTTGTCGGATCCACCAGGTCGCGTAGGTACTGAATTTAAATCCTTTGTCCGGGTCGAATTTTTCTACAGCACGGAGAAGTCCGGTGTTGCCTTCTTGGATGAGGTCTAGAAAGTCTAAACCACGTCCAGAGTAACGCTTTGCGATACTGACTACGAGGCGCATGTTTGCTTCTGCCATTTGGTCTTTGGCTTTTTTGTCACCAGACACAACTTTTTGGGCGAGAGCTAATTCTTCCTCGGAATTAAGAAGCGGGATCTTACCAATTTCTCGGAGGTACAGTCGTACTGAGTCGTCTGAAATATCATCGAAATACACAGGAGCCGCTGGATCGTCGTCGAGGTCTTCTTCTTCTTCGATTTCTTGTGGATCTGGTTCGTCTACAATGTCTATATCATTGAGGCTTGCGACAGTCGTATCGTCTGTTGCTGTAATTTCTGTAAGGTCATCATCTTTAATTGGTTTATCCGCCACGTTTGTTCTCCTTGATTAGTGTCGATAGTTCATTTCGAAGCCGTGTCACTGATTCTTCGTCGTGTGCCTGTTCGGCAGTACGAAGCTCCAATGCTAACAATGCTTTCTTTTGTTTTCGCTGTTCATCTTTTATGCGTCGCACGAGATTCGCGGCCTCTATGAGTCGATTACTACTGTCGACTATTCCATAGCGCGTCTCTGCTTTGAATAGTACTATTTTGACATAGGTTTCCAACTTTTGCAATTCACTCGGGAGTGGGTCGGGGAATGGTTTGCCCCGATGTGCCAAGATATACCCCAGTAATGACTGCCGTAATTCCCCGCTGACAGCATCTGAAGTCAGATGGCGGAGCGTATCATGCACTGAGCTATCCAGAACAGCGAGCCCTAACAAATAGTCTTGATGGACTTCCGGATCATGACCGTTGGTCGGCGCAATATTGATCGGCTTC
>JBDSLH010000004.1:0-60084 GCA_039916485.1 Saccharimonadales bacterium (SeqCode)
GGCGACCATTTTGGTGATGCAAAATCATATCTATAATTCTCTGCTTTTGGAAGCTTAAGCCCGGTCGTTAGATCACCTGAGGGACTTAATGCTTTGACGCGCTCGGCAACACACGCTACGTAATCGTTACGAAACGATGCAACGCCTCCCTGAAATCGATTACGACATTCGATGCTTGCTTGTTGATATACAGCTGCATTGGGGTTGGAATCAAGTGTTGCTGAGTTTAACGCAGATTCTTTGTCGCGATTATACTGGTGCTCAAGATAAAAGCCGCTTGGTCCCAGCGACGCGTTCATGTGTGACGATACATAGCGCTGCAGCTCTACCAGACCTTGGCGGGTTGCCTCTTTGTCTGCCTTTTTGTCTGCTTCTTTTACGACCGTTCGACGGGCATCCATACTCAAGTTGTTTAGCCGAAGGAATGATAGGCTGAGTACAATACCGATCAAAAGCAGGACACACAGCTGCCATGTTTTCACTTGGATTATTGCTTTATATATCGTGTGAAGTTTTCGTTGATTCATCGCCACCCTATCTATGTTTCCAGTATACGCTATAGCGTAATCTTAGGTTTATTTAAGGCTGGGAATTTATGGACCATGATGAGTAAAACGATAGCTGCGGATATACCATAGGTCCACTGCAGACTTGTGGTCTCGTCCACCACTAGCGACAGTCCACAGACTATCAGACACACAACCATTGCTCCAAGCGATGCGGCGCCGTTCATAAGTGTAATAAATGCTATTCGATAACCCGGTAAATCATCTGCGAGTGCAAATAATCCTTTGGTAAACGGCAATGAATACCCCGCGGTCGCAAACTGGTTGACGACATTGACCATCAGGACAGAAAATGGCGTTGCGACAAAGGGTCGTGCAAGATATAGAAGTGCATTAGCAACCGCGCTGATAGAAAGGAGCTCTTTGCCTCGATGTTTGTCGATAATCGTGCCAAATATTTTGGCGGCTGTAACACCCGCTACCATTGTCAATGAAGCAAGAACACCGAGCTGTGCATATATGGCATTGTCAGACGTGATGCCAAATACTGCGAGTGCGATATACAGCGACCATAGCAGTGTACTTCCGATCGTATCATAGCCAAATGCAGCGTATGCGACGAGCGGACGACGAATTTTGCGCCATGGTAGGCCGTGAAATGTAATCTGCTGATGCGTTTTGACTGGTTCTGGGGTGAAAAATAACGGCATAGCTGCAATGAGGAAAAAGAATGCAGCCACAAACAGTGTTGCCTGCGGCCCGAACCAGTACGCAATAAAGCCTCCGATGAACGGACTCGCCCCGCGTGCCAACTGATCAAGGATCTGCATATAGCCTATTTCTTTGCCGACATGATCCTCGTGCTTCACTTTGGAAAAGTCGACGAGATAAGCCATATCATAGAGAGACAGTGACAGGGCTTGGAAGAATGTGAACCCGACGATAGAAATCATGCCATATTCAGGCAGCGCAATCAGCAGCAAGAGTGACGGTATGAACAGGAGATTGCTCATAAGTGTCGCATGCTTCGGACCGATGCGAGCTATCAGATAGGCAAATGGGTATGATATAACTGCTCGGAACAAATAATAACTGGCAAAAACAAGTGTGATAAATGTTAGATTATAACCCTGTTGGTACAAATATATGGCGACAAACACATTTACCATCGATAGTGCCAAAATCCGAAGCGTACGACTCGCATAGAGCTCGGCAACTTCTGAAAAGCTCACATAGCGCCAATAGTGACGCCTTTCTAAGAACCGGTAAATTAGTTTTTTTATCATGTTAGTGTTTGCCCACGTTTGAGTCTATTGTACCAGGGGAGCAACAGATAGGCTATACTTGTGCTTATGAGAATATATTTTTCAGGGATAGGTGGGGTTGGAATTGGACCGTTAGCACAGATTGCGAACGATGGAGGCTACGAGGTTATTGGCTCAGACCTTGCAGAATCTCCGCTCACTCATCAGTTAAAAAAATCAGGCGTAGATGTCCGAATAGGACAAGATGGCAGTCAGATCGCGAGGGCTCATGACAGCGCAGCAATCGATTGGTTCATCTATACCTCTGCACTGCCCGCAGACCATCCTGAACTTGTCTTTGCTCGTGACAATGGTATCCGCACCAGCAAACGTGATGAATTTTTAGCCGAATTTATCAAAGATCACGACCTGCAACTCATCGCTGTTGCGGGAACACATGGTAAAACAACCACTACTGGACTATTTATGTATGCACTTCAGCAACTTGGCATTCCGCTTAGCTATTCAATTGGTACAACAGTTAGTTGGGGACCAAGCGGGCATTTTGATCCGGCATCAAGCATTTTCGTCTACGAATGCGATGAGTATGACCGCAATTTCTTGCATTTTGAACCGCACATAAGCATTATCACAGCACTTGATTATGATCATGTTGACTCATATCCAACAGAAAAGGATTACCGTGATGCCTTCGTACAATTTTTACAACAGTCTAATCAAAGTATCATGTGGGAGAAGGACTTGCGTTATTTGAAAGCCGATCCCCAAGCCACACTCGAAGCCTATGACGATCTCATGGACCTTGGACATCTATCACTTGCTGGGAATCATGTCCGCCATAACGCCTTCCTCGTACAAAAAGCGTTAGAAAAGATGATTGGCGAACAAACAACTTCTGCACAGATCATTGACGCTATAAATGCCTTCCCTGGGACCTCGAGACGCTTTGAAAAGCTAGCTAACAACCTGTACTCTGACTATGGCCACCACCCTGCGGAAATTGCAGCCACACTCCAGATGGCAAAAGAAATGTCTGATACTGTAGCCCTTGTCTATCAGCCACATCAGAACGTCAGGCAGCATGAAATTTGTCATGACTATACCGCTGATGTGTTCAAAGATGCTGATGAAGTTTATTGGCTACCAACATATCTGAGCCGAGAAGATCCTAGTCTAGCGGTGCTGACGCCGGAGGAGCTCTCCGAACAGATTACGAATACTACTCATATAGCCGAGATGAATGATACATTATGGGAAACTATCACTCAGCTCCAGGCTAAAAATATCCTCGTACTCTGCATGGGAGCTGGGTCGATCGATAGCTGGGTTAGATCACAGCTGAATTAGTTATAGCCGATAGGTAGTACGTCTTAAGACCCTCAGCCTGCCATTTATACTCGTATGTCGTCATGTATTTGTAATCTTCAGGCAGCGTACTTGCGTGCAGGTCATAACTTAGCTCTGATATCGTCCAGCCGTTTGTCACAAGCTGCTCTAATGACCAATCGAATAAATTATGATCGTCTGTTTTTTGACGGAGCACACCACTAGGCCGTAGTATCTGCTTGTAGAGCTCGAGGAATCTGGGCGCAGTCAACCGACGTTTTGCGTCACTCTCACGCGGAAATGGATCCGAGAAAGTTAACCATAACTCGTTCACCGACCCGTCTGCTATGACCTCTCGTAGCTGATCAGCACGAGCACGTACAAACCGAATATTATCTAGTCCCTGCTCGAGCGCTTCGTGGGCACCTTTTTGTAATCGATCAGCTTTGACATCGATGGCAATAAATCGTTGATCCGGATATTTGCTTGCAAGCTGTACTAAGAACAATGCGGTACCCGCGCCAAGCTCAATGATCAGTGGACGCGCGTCATCCCATATCTTCCACTCTTCAAATTCAAAACAGTTATTGGCATTTTTAAATAGTGCAAAGCGGTATTTTTTACGCTTACGAGCGATGATGAAATCTGATGGGTTAACATCACTCATCGAATCTGCTCCAACGATCCATCTGGTCGTACCCGGACAACACGCGAGGGTGGCATATCGGACGGCACCTCTCCCCCATCTACGTAGACATCGACGAGATCACCGAAATACGCAATAGCAGCAGGGATCGTTCGCGCTGGGGATTCCCCTTGTGGATTTGCACTCGGTGCGATAAGCGGCCCAGTTTTACTGAGTAGCCTTTGAAGATCATTGTTAGAAGGTACTCTATACGCTAGCTGGATATTTTCGCGCAATAGATAGCGTGGGGCCTCTTCTGCATCAATCAAAAAACTAGTCGGTTGCTCATGAAATAAATCTATATCACCTGATAATTCTTCTGTGTGCCCGAAGCTAGATTCTGGTCGATCAAGTAGTACTATGGATGATTTGTGTGGGTCTCTCCCTTTGGCTTCATATACTCGCTCGACGGCAGACTCGTCGTGTGCACTGGCAACTATGCCATAGAGGGTATCTGTGCGTATAACAGCAATACCTCCGGTAGTGAGGATCTCGACAAGTCGTTGATCATGTATATCATTGATGACAAGCACCCTGCTATACTACTAGAGATGGATCCAGTTCTCAACTACATACAAATGCATATTTGGCCTGTTATTAGTATCCTGGTAATCGCTTGGGTCGGGAGACATTTTGGCGGGATGGTTATCAGACGCATCATTACAAATGCCGTACATCGATCCCGTGATAACGAAATGACCGTTGATGATATTAAAAAACGGCAAAATACACTCATAGATTTACTCACCGCAGTCTGGAAATGGCTCGTTGTGATTGTTGCCAGCATAATGCTTATTACAGAGTTACTTCCGACTGTAGATTTGGCGCCAGTATTTGCGAGTGCGGGGATAATCGGTATAGCACTTGGATTTGGTGCACAGTCACTGATTAAAGATTTTTTGTCAGGATTATTTATCATTTCCGAAAATCAGTATCGTGTTGGCGATGTTGTTGATCTCGAGGGGGCGGCCGGGACAGTCGAACACGTTGGCCTACGATCAACAATTTTGCGAGATGCCGACGGTAATGTTCATTACATCCCCAATGGTAATATCATGCATGTTATCAACAAAACAATGGGCTACTCAAAAGTGAACTTTACCCTGTCTGTTCATCCAGATACCGACATTGACACGCTCTCGACTGTTATTAATGAGGCTGGTCAGCAAATGTTTGATGATGAGTCTTGGAAAGATAAGTTACTCGAAGCGCCGTACTTCCTCAATATTGGAGCATTCTCTGATACCAGCATGGAGGTAACCATCGTCGGTAAAACTGCCCCTTCTGCACAATGGAGTGTCACAGGTGAATTGCGACGCCGACTACTCCGAGCGTTCCACAAAAACAGCATTGAATTAGCCCAATTCCCATTATCTGCGTCGTGGAGTAGCTCACCTAAAAAGAAATAATCTCGAATTACTCTACAGGTTCTTCAGGAACCACTAATCCGAGTGACTCGTCGCTAAATGACTCGTCATCAAAATTACTAAGTGAGTTGAGAATCGATCGTTGTTTGTCATATAACTTTTTAAATGTAGCGACGTCTGTTTGCGTTAAGTTACCTGTCGACTTAAAGTCGATTGAAGCATCTTGTTGCAAATCTTTTCGGGAATCAGAAAATCCAGGACGGCTCAGGTCGAGTCCTGATGCTCCACTCTGAATATATAACGTCATACTGATACCTGTCAGTATCCCCGTGATGACAACAACCAGTCCGATCGCGGTCAAGAGCTGATGCCGCAATATGAGTGCTTTGAGACGGCGGAGTTGCGGTTTCATCGACCTATGTCCTTTGCTTCTATCAGTTCTCCGAGTTGCGTGACGCTCGCAGCATATACATCGAGACGACGATCAATTTCACGAATCCTCAGGGTAATAATTGCACGTTTAGCACGAACATCAACAAGTCTTTCATAAAATTCTTTAGGATTTTCGGTACAGTCAAAATTGATTAAGTCACGCAGGGCAATCTCATAATCCGTATAATCCTCAGCAAACTGTGCTCTCAGATTTTGAACAGCTTCTGTTTCGATAGAAAACTGTGGGATGCTATATGCATTGAAGGCTGCTCGGGCGGTCATCGCAGACATCAGTTTGGTAACATTATTGTAGGCAATACCGCGATTGACACGAGCAACTGGATCAACGTACTGGATACGCTGCATGGTCCGTTGTGCTGATTTGCAATTGTTACGCAACATTGTCTGCTCCTCTTGAGTCAAATTATTAGCATCAAGTGCAGATGATTGCACCGGCAACAACAAAGTAAGCGACATGACGGCAAGAACAAATTTGTACATATCTCTATTATGACGACTGCGTATGGGCTGTCAAACAAACTATATCAGTATGTTGTTCTACAAGTCCCTCAGCAATCAAGCCTTCGAGTGCCTTGGGATATCGATCATCTATTGTCATAAGTTCCCCCATAGATACCGGACCAAGAGTCAATCGACGTACTATATCACCACGAGCCTGTCTCAATGACCCTTTAAAGGTTGATTGTTTACTGTATGATGAGCTCCGTGAAATAGAGCCAAGCCCTCTTGTTTTGAGGTGGGAACCATAATCCATTAACGCCCAATACCACTCCCGCGGGTTGGTCGCATCTATAGTGCGTGTAACAATCTCCATAATTTCTTTGTCTGAAACACTATCTCGATCTGAAAAATATTCATGAATATATACGGTTCGAATATTCGTCTCAATAAACGCAACTCGCTCGTTATAAACATATGTGCAGATTGCAGCAGCAGTATTCATGCCGACGCCGGGTAGTTGCTTTAGTTCTGCTATGGTCGTTGGTAACTCAGCATATGCCAGTTGTTTTGCAGCTTCATGTAGATATTTTGCTCGGCGATTGTACCCGAGCCCTTGCCACGCAATAAGTACATCGGCAAGCGACGCATCTGCAAGCGATTTGAGTGACGGAAATTGCTCCATGAATGTCTGAAATTTTGGAATTACACGCGGCACCTGTGTCTGCTGCAACATAATCTCACTGACCAGTACGCTGTATAAATCATGTGATGTACGCCAAGGCATTAAGCGCTTATTGGTATGATAATAGTCCCACACACGTTGCTGGAACTTCTGATCAATGTGATTCATATTATGGAGTCAGGCGGTTGATATCGCGTGGGAACAATGTGGCTTCTTTGACGTTTGAGAGGCCTATTGTCTTTTGTACCAGTCGATCAACACCAAATCCACAACCACCGTGACTAGGGAGACCGTAGCGAAACGCTTGCAAATAGTACTTAAAGCCATCGTGAGTGATATCTAGTCCCGCTGCAGTCATTTGCTCGATCATTTTCTCGTGATTGTTTTCGCGTAATGGAACGGTGGCTATCTCTAGTCCGCGGAATAAAAGATCCGCCCAGGCAACAGTGTCTTCCTTAAACTTGTGATAAAACTTACCTGCTTCTTTAGGAAAATCAGTAGCATAGACAAGATCACTGCCTAAGTTTTTGCGAGCATGGTCGGCAATCCAGCGCTCTTCATCAGGAATGAGATCTTTTTCTGAAGTTGTATCAGTCCCAGTAGCTTTAGTATAGAGCTCATGAATTTCCTGGACCGTAAACGAAGGTACTGCATCTGTTAGTTTCAGTTCTGGTGCGTTTAGACTCTTGAGATCATCTGCATGAACATCATACGTATTCGTAAGTGCGTGCTTTGTCATGTTCGCAACCATGTCCATAACATCTTGATGGCTCTCTACAAATCCCATCTCAATATCAAGCATCGTGAGCTCGGTGAGGTGCCTAGTAGTGGCACTCGGTTCAGCGCGATAGCTATGGCCAATCTCAAATACTCGTTCGAATGCACCAACCATGATTTGCTTATAAAACTGCGGGCTTTGTGCGAGCGTCGCGGTCTTGCCAAAATAATCAAGTTTAAATACTTCGGCACCACCTTCTGTTGCCTCAGCAAGTAACTTTGGTGTATCTATTTCAACAAACTCTTGCTCAATGAGAAATGTGCGAAGCTCTTGCGTTAAGGTAGCCCGAATTTTGAATATTTTTTGCTCCTGAATATTACGCACATTTAAGACACGATATTCAAATAAGGTATCGAGGTTTTCTGATTTATGTGATATCGGTTTATCGATTTCGATGGGTGGTTCGTCGGTGACTGGTACCATGACTGTTATCGCGACGTCATGGAGCTCAGCACCACCTGGAGCCCGATCATCTGCAACAACAGTACCGTCGAGTTGCATGACGGTACCGATATGTAAACCACGTAGCTTTTCGACTTGTTCTTTATCGTTGATAAGTGCTTGAGTGAGCCCACTTCGATCACGAATCGTAATAAAGTTAAGTCCGCCAAGCAGTCGTTTTTTGTGCAACCAACCCTGCATACATATCAGTTGGTCTATATTGTTTTTCACGTCTCGTGATAATACTCGTTCCATATACTATATATCCTCAGATTTTCTGTCTTACCACATCATCATATTGTACTCAAGTATAGACTAGCGCGGCACTTTCCCCAAGAGAGCACCGGCAATGTCTTGCAGTGATACAACACTCGGTTCTTGAGTGTTAGTCACCACGCCAAGCCATGCTTGTTCACGCACTAGTGACTGGAAGGCATCCTGCATGCTTGCCTCACTCGATATATGTACGATATGGCGATCCATAATATCTTGTACTTTTGTGACGTCTTTTGATGATTCAGTGAGTTGTGTTAACTTAACCGTGCCTTTAATTTGACCTGATGGTGCGATAACTAAAAATGAATGCTGCCCTGATGAATGTAATTCATCTAAAAGTAAGGGTCCGATAACTTCATCTTCTTGGATTGCCAGGATGTCGTCAATCGGACGCATATAATCCCGGACCGTTGACTCAAGCAGTGGAATATATGACACAATATTCCGTCGATGTGTCTCTGGTATAAAGCTCGCACCATGAATGATAGACAGTAACTCGTCATAGGATGACACCCCGACTTTATCACTTAGCGTTCGTTTGTCGCTGAGATATTCAAAGATCGTAACTCGCGAAACAAAGCGTACTACCCGAGTCATATGCGGTCGAATAAACGCGACCATTGTTCTGCGAACAACTGCAATATGTGCGACAAACAAAATAACGACAAATAGAAAGACACTTGAGATAATAGTTACGAATGGATCATACAGCTGTCCCAAAACGATCACTAGTAGAGCCACAGATACATACTGGCACAGACGACCGAAGGCTTGGAGACGGTACTGACCGGCCGCTATCGGCAATGTCAACGAGCTCAACAGCACTCCAAGTATAAGAACGAGAAAGATCCACCAGATATACAACATACTCATACTATATCTCGTGACCTCAGTATGCGCTATACTACATACAGAAATAAGGAGGAAAATGGATAGGAACCGTTGGTTTATATTTGCAGGAATTTGCGTCGCGATTGTTGCTGGACTTGTGTACACATCTAATAAGGAGAAGGTAGCTGTCGACGATATTGACGCCTTTGCTATCACACAAGACCGAGAGATTAATGATCATGTATACGGCAACATAAATGCCAAAGTTGTCATTTATGAATATGCGGACTTCCAATGCCCTGGCTGTGGTGGTGCATATCCAAATCTTACGTCAATTAAAGAGAAGTATAAGGACTCCGTCTCATTTGTCTACCGACATTTCCCACTCACGACGATCCACCCACATGCTTTTGCCGCTGCGGCAACTGCTGAATCAGCAGGTTTGCAAGGTAAGTTCTGGGAGATGCATAATCTGTTATTTGACACTCAGGATGCGTGGTCATCACAATCTGCCGAGCAACGCCAGAAAACTTTTGAAGGATATGCCCGTCAGCTTGGCTTGAACATGGAGCAGTTTACCGCTGATCTCACAAGCGACAAAGTCGCAGCCAAAATCGAGTTTGATCGTGCACTAGGACGTAAACTAGGCGTTGATTCTACGCCAACAATATATGTGAATAAGGACCAGGTTAACGACGACATCGTCTCTGATGTAATACAG
Organism: Saccharimonadales bacterium (SeqCode); assembly: GCA_039916485.1. GTDB lineage: Bacteria > Patescibacteriota > Saccharimonadia > Saccharimonadales > Saccharimonadaceae > JAPUDQ01. The sequence goes on from JBDSLH010000004.1 coordinate 9,773, forward strand.
GTTAAGGGTGAAAAGCTAACCTCCAAGCTAAATGAGCTTATTGTCTCATCAGGTGGCACAGTCCCAAAAGCTACTGAACAATAAACTCTTGCCACTCAGGCTTTACGACCGTCACGTCAACGCGAACAGCACGTGACGGTCGTTTCACTATTTCAATTAACATAATTGTGAGAGCTCCTTTTTATTTTTGCACCCTCCCAAAGGGCGATTTACATAACCACTATAGTACTAAAACGATGTAATACTGTCAACTAAAAGATGCGTCGTGTCCGAGCAAGTGTAATCACAATAACGGTTGCCAACAGAGTAATCGCAAGAACAAGACCATAGGCCCATGCTTCATGTTGGAACGGCAAATCTATGTTCATTCCGTACATTCCAAAAAACACATTTGGTAAGGCGATCAGCATCGTTGCGGCGGTAAGAATCTTCATAGTACGGTTCAGGTTATTACTGGTAATCGTCGCGTAGGCTTCACGAATGTTAACAATACTTTTCACATTGCTGCGACAACCTTCGATAGATTGTTCGTTATTGAGTAGCAAGTCCTCCACGAGATCTTCATCATCTGCAAATAATGGGATATGTCTACCGAGCATCAGACGACGCAAAATTGCAGTAGTAGGTAACATGGCTGACAAGAATTCGTTGAGCTCATCTTCGATGAGTACAAAATCAATAAAGTCTTGGTTTGCCACATCTTGGTCACGAAGTCTTGATCGAATAATCTTAATCTGTCGGGAAATGTTATTAATAAAGCTTTCGTACTGATCAACTATCTGATCCATGATTTGAAGCAATAGTTTGGTGCGCTGCGTCGTGGAAAAATCAATCTTGCCTGAAGTAAACCGTTGCAATCGTGGTAGTTTTTCTGAGGCAATTGTAATAAATATCTCTTTGCTAACTACAAACAGTAGTGGTGCGGTTGTCAGCTCACGATCCTCATTGGTATAGGCGTATCGGACAAATATATAGGTAACATCTCCCTCTTTTTCAAGACGAGGCATCTCATCATCATCAAGAATGTCATTCATGTGACCAGGGTCTAACTGAAATTTGTTAGTTAGCGTTTGAATCTCCTCTTGCGAAGGCGATTCCACACAAACCCACGACCCAGTCCGATACTCATCCAGGATAGATACTTTTTTGGAGCGGATATTTTTGTAGTAATATGAGATCATTACTTTTAGTATATAGTGCTTATGAAAAAACTACACTACCCGATACATCATCACACGCAAAAACGATTACTCGGCTTTATCGATGGCTTAGAAGGTGGCTTTGCAATTTTTGCTGGGATTGTCGTTGGGTTGAGTTTTGCAACAACAAATAGAACTGTACTGATTGCAACAGCACTTATTGGTATCCTCGTTAATGCGATGAATGCAGCTACAATTCGTTATAGCACCGAACATTATTATGATGAACTGGACGGCCACGAAAAACGCAGCAAACTCCACGCATATTTTGTACCATCACTGTTTGAGTTTGGGCTATATATTATCGTTAGTTTGATTGCAATCATCCCTCTTATCGTTATTCCATCACTTGTGGCTGCTATCGCCACAATGATTTTTATATGTCTAAGTATTTTATTTGTAGCGGGCGCTATTCGTGGCGCTACATTGGGTCGCCACACAGTCAGTGATGGCATCGAACTTATGGTAGGTGGAAGTATTATGATAGTCAGTGGCGCGCTGGCTGGCTGGGCATTGACTCATCTGTTTGTAAATTAGACAGGCGACTGTCATAATAGAGGCAGGAAGCATAAACACAAACACTGATGGACACATCAATATTCACACAACTCAGTTTTGTCATAGGCATCGCCGCGGTAGTTGCTCTCGTCATGAAGTGGCTCAAACAGCCGCTTATCATGAGCTATATTTTAACTGGTATTTTAGTAGGACCTAGCGTCCTAAATCTTGTAGATGCAAAAGACGCCTTCAAATCATTTAGTGAAATAGGTATCACGCTGCTACTATTTATTATTGGTCTTGGTATGAATGCAGGTGTGATTAAAAGTCTTGGTCGAGTGTCCTTACTCACTGCGAGCATTCTGCTTGCGGTAGTTGGTACGCTTGGTTATGGCGCATCTTTAGCACTCGGATTTGATCCTCAAACATCATTCATACTCGGTCTAGCATTATTCTTTAGCAGCACTATTATCATACTAAAAGCCCTGTCTGATAGCCGCGAGGTGAGCCGCTTATACGGACAAATCGCTATTGGTGTCATATTGGTTGATGATGTTATCGCAACACTTGCTCTGGTTGTGGTTGCTACCCTTTCCAGCGGAAGCTCACTGTCATTTGAATCGTTCGCTGTCCTAGGTCTAAAAGCAGTTGGTCTAGGTCTTGCCCTCTATATAGTCGGCTCAAAGCTCATGCCGCGCCTCGGTAAATTTTTTGCCTCAAGTCAAGAATTGTTATTCTTGTTTAGCATCGCGTGGGGGCTATTGATCGCAACGGTATTTTACAAAGCAGGGTTCTCGCACGAGGTTGGTGCATTGTTCGCTGGCGTTGCACTTGCTGGTTTGCCCTACGCTACAGAAATGGCAGCAAAACTTAAACCACTTCGCGATTTCTTTATAGTACTCTTTTTCGTAACCCTTGGAGAGACCTTTACCTTTGGTGCGATGCAGCAAAGTCTTTTCCCAGCACTAGTCCTATCCGCTATCGTGATGCTTGGCAAGCCACTCGTTGTTATGAGTAGCCTCGGATGGTTGCGCTATACAAGACTTACCAGTTTTAAAGCAGCTATCCATTTGAGTCAAATTAGTGAGTTCTCAATTATCTTGGTTATTTTTGCAGCCAGCACAGGCTTTATAGAAAATGCTGCGGTATCATTAATCACACTTGTTGCCCTTATTACAATTGGGTTATCGACCTATCTTATGAAATATGACGATCAACTGTTTAAGTTTTTTGAACATCATTTACGTCTGCTTGAGCGGAGCAAGATCAGTGAGCGCAAACAAAAGCATGCCTTATACCCGATCATACTGTTCGGCTACCACAAAGGCGGACATGAGTTCATGCGCGTATTTCGTGACATGCGTCAGCGATACCTTGTTGTTGATTATGACCCAGACATCATTGAGCATCTCGAAGGACAAGGCATCAGACATGCATATGGTGATGCGACTGACGAGGAGTTCTTGGAGGAAATAAATGCCGGTAAAGCTCAACTCGTAGTCAGCATGATGACCGACATTGAGTCTAACAAATTCTTACTACGATACACTAATAGGTTTGAGCCACGAACGACATTTATTTGTCACGCAAACAGTTACGATGAAGCAGCGGAACTATATCGTCACGGCGCCAGTTACGTTATGCTGCCTCATTTTATTGGCTCAGAACGTATCAGTAGTTATATTAAACAACACGGGTTTAATCCTAATGCCTTCGATGATTATCGAGAAAAACATATTTTAACTATCGGCAAGAAGGCTTTAAGCAGCAAGATCTAGTATCTTACTTAAATCTATGCGCAAATCTATTTCAGCCCCAGTATCCATATCGGTAATATCATAATATACCCCCCCAATAGTGCCACGAGTACTTAGTACTGCTTTTTCTCCGTACAGTCGCTTGATTAACAAGTTCTTATCTATACGTTTTTCGTTTTTAGGTATTTCTGCGTTTTTTTCAGGTAGAGTCGACTGTTCTTGGGGTTTGTTTTTCCAATATTCACCCGTACACACGTTAAGGTTGCACCCGCATGAACCCGTGATGACTTCACCGTGTTTTCGTGCCATCACTTTTGTCTCACCACAAATAGGACAACTGACAACTTCTTTAACCCAATCTTTTGTAAGTTCGTTTTCACCTTGCTGCATCGCATTTTCTGTAGCAGTGGCACACTCACGAGAATAATCCCCCTTAGCAGCTTCAGCGAGCACTGAAGCGTCTCCCGTTGACACGACGTCTTCTCCCCGAGTAGCGAGCGATATTGCAGCCGCAGTTCGTTGTCGTTCAGTTTCGAGGAGATCTTCTGTAGCAGCTTTATTTAAACCCAGACCGACAATAGCGCTAATAGCTGCAAAATGCTGTTTTAGTAAATGTGGCTGGGATTCTACTGCTGTTTGTGCATCTATTCTATTCGCATATGACGAGCCTCCGCGTGTAATCTGACCAGTCCGTCGGTACATCGCATCATCATACGAGGCGATAGCGGATTCAGCGAGTTCGTCAACAAACGATTCTGCATCTGTAATATCAAAGACTATTTTGTCAGCTAGTATGTCCTCCGAACTTCGGCCAGTTAGTTGCATCCCCACAAGGCTACCGATCCGGTTTAATCCATCAGTGTCATTGTGGTCAATACTGAATAGCCTACAACGAACACGCGGCCCCTCCCGATGATAGATGCGGACAAACGTCCGTTTTGTATCACGCTTGTAACCTTTTATGGACGTAGTCCCCTCGACAATAGCATCAGGAACTTTTGAAACCTTCACCATCACATTACCGCTCAGCTCACCTTTCGCTAATCGTTCAGCGTCTATCGCTTCATCGTGTTCATGAGAACGACGAGTGACTTCGAATGACTGGTCACCAGTAAACATATACCGAGCTTCTTGCTTAGCCTGACATGTCTGTTCTATAAAGGCTCGAGATTTTGTGTCTGTTGTTGCATATAGTGATTCACCTCGTAGTTCATAGTAAATATCCGTATTTATAGGGAAACCCACTCGCTCAGCGAGATCAGTCATTTCTTCAAAACGCTGGTTTTGTTCAAACTTGCGCTCATGCTCCTGCCTAATGTTTGCAATATCACCGCGTACAGGCACAAAAAATCCTTTTCCGAAACGACAGAAAAGGATACTCCAAAAAGTTAGAGTGGTCATTTCCTGCTCGGGAATCCAGCCTAGCGATGATGTGTCGGACTCAGATGATTATCTACCCTCATAGCATAGTCATCATTACCGTTGCGGCACAGCATACGAATTACACGTATTTCCATCTATCGCACTGGTTAAGTTGTTAATAGTCTAACTATACATCCCCTGCCTATAGTGTGCATAGAGTAAAAAATACACTATAGGTAGTGTATTTACGCTACACCAGGGGTGTCATCTGGACCACCACGAAGTGGCTTTTCTTTCACGAACAGGACAAGAGCTGTTGCTGAAGCCAGGAGTATCCCTGAGGTAATAAACACGTACCGCAGGCTATCGCTAAACGATGTTACAACTCTATCGGTAAACGTCGTCTGCTTCTGCGTGAAGTTAGCTTGGACTTGTTGCCGTGCTTGTTCAGGTAGACTGACTAAGCCTGATGTGACCCCCTCATTGATCTGGTTTTTAGCGTCAGAAGTGTTTAAGTTGAGGACAGTATCAGTAGTGATTTCCTGTAGCATTGGTTGTGCTGTAGGTTGCTGGCGTAACAATTCTATATATGGATCCTGTTTGATAACTCCTAGCTGAGATGTTACTCCAGAGATAAGCATTGTCCCAAGCACTGCGGTTCCGACTGTTGATCCGAGTCCTCGAAATAGTTGAGCCGATGCTGTAGCCGAGCCAAGATCACGTTGGGTGAACTCATTTTGGACTGCCAAGTTTATTATTGGCATCCCGATACCGAGACCGACACCCGCAAAGAACATAATGATTGCTTCTTGCATGTATGGTGACTCAGGATGAAGCGTCGTTAATGCAAATACAGCCAGTGTTGCGACAGTAAACCCTATCACAAGTGGTAGTTTATAGACACCGGTTCGTGACACCAATTGGCCAGTAAGTGCCGCGGACACTGTCAGCCCAAAGACCATTGGCAGGAGCATCAGACCGGACTCGGTTGCGTTTGCTCCAAACACTTGCTGGTTGAACTGCGTGAGATATAAGATCGCTCCTAAGAACGCTGCACCGAATAACAACGAGATAGCCATCAATAAACTAAAGTTCCACTTCTTAAAAAACTGAAGAGGAATAATCGGTTCTTTAGCACGTCGCTCAGCCAGAATAAATCCAACTGCTGCTACTATAACAAGTACATAGAGAGCTGCTTGTATAGCTCTCAAATCAACACCAGCATCCACGACACTTGCAAATATTTTTTCTGTGTTATCAACTGCAAGTATCAGACTTGAAAGCGCAATTGTTAACAAGCTCGCGCCAAGCACATCAATCTTTGACTTATGATCATGTCTAATTTGCGGCATATATTTTGCAATTATAAAGAAGCTGATTATACCTATTGGTACATTGATCCAAAACGTCCATCGCCAGTTAGTAGTCAGGGTACCAATCGTATGCGGGTCAGTCAAGAAACCTCCGAGAAGTGGTCCTACTACCGAGCTTAACCCAAATACAGCTCCGATAAGGCCTTGCCACTTACCTCGCTCGCGAGGACTGAATAAGTCTCCGACAACAGTAAAGGCGTTTGCCATGATGATACCGCCACCAATACCTTGAAATGCTCTGGCAAAAATCAGCTGGTCAATTGATCCTGCGCTGCCGCTCCATAATGAGCCGAGTACAAAAATAACCACGCCACTAAGCAGTACTTTGCGACGTCCAAAAATGTCAGACATTTTACCGGCAATCGGAATCGTGACGGTCGTTGTCAAAAGATAGGCAGTAATAATCCAGGTCAAGCTCGAAAAACTATTAAATTCTTCTACGATCCTACCGAGTGCGGTAGCGATGATTGTTTGATCCAGTGCTACCAAAAACAGCGCGCTCATGACAGCAGCCATGACGATAGTTTTTTGTTGATTACTAATATGATGCATCATCGTTATTTACTCAGGCTTTTTCTCAACGTCTCAAGATGGTTACCCATTTGATCAACCAGAGATTGCATTGCAGTGTCTGTGACAAAACTTATGGCTTTCTTATCTGGTAAGTATAGCGCAATAAGTTTATCGCCGGGTTTAATATTCATCTTTTCACGTACATCAGCAGGTATAACTACTTGTCCTTTCGGCCCAAGTGTTACAGTGGCTGCTAATTCAATCCGATGTTTTTCCATTACCATATGTATTACATGTTATACATGTATAACTATTATTGCAAATTTTTGTTCAATGAGTAGGAGTTCATAACCGTGTTACGCGATAACGTCGTGAGCGAATCTACCACGATAGGTTACGGGTGGCGGCGGTGTCGTTGCAACAGGACACCCATTGCCATCAACTTGGGTTCCAGTCGGTGTTCCTGGGCAGTCGTCATCTTCATCAGCTACTCCATCCTTATCAGCATCGGTAGGCAGAGCTTCTACTGGTTTTGGACATCCATTTGCCGTCACTGTAGTGCCCCCAGGTGTATTTGGACACAGATCTTTGTTATCATTAACGCCATCGTTATCACTATCTTTATTGGCTTGCTCATTCTGTTGTGGAGTTTCTTCGTTGGTTGGCTGCGGGTTGCTTTGCTCAGTACTGCCACAACTTCCTGTTGGTAAGGTTCCACTCAAGAATACTTCTTTATAAGTGTTAGATGCGTTGCCTGTTGCTCGTAGACCATCACTTCGACAGACTGATATTTCGACAATTCCACCTGGCCGTGCAAATTCTTCTGCTGGAGTGTCAGCGAGGAATGTGGTGATAGATTTTCGCCAAATTGGACCTGCAAGCCCTGATCCACCTGAGCTCATTTCTTCATTTTCATTGTTACCAACCCATACACCGACAGCGAGACTTGGAGTAAAGCCAATAGTCCAAGCATCTTTGTTATTGTCGGTACTCCCTGTTTTAACAGCAACTGATCTACCGGCAATATTGAGTGAGCTGCCAAATGTTGGGGCCCGTGCATTGTTATCGGACAATATATTGGCAATCAGATATGAAGCTTGCTCAGACTGCACGCGTTTTGATCGTGCATTGTTCGTATAAATCGCTTCACCATATTTGTTTTCGATCTGACGTATCGTCGTGGCTTCATACTGTAATCCACCGGCTGCAAATGCGGCATATGCATTAGTCATTGCGAGTGGTGTCGCTTCGGCTGCTCCGAGTGCTAAACTCAGACCGTAATCAGTGTCTCGGTTGATCGAACTGATTCCCATTCGCTGTGCGGTTTCAACTGCCGTCGATACGCCTAACTTTTCCATAACCTTCACTGCTGGAATATTTAATGATTGAGAGAGAGCATTTCTGACAGTAATGTCACCACGAAAACGAAAATCAAAGTTGTTTGGTTTGTAACCACCAAAATCCGTAGCCTCGTCTTTAATAATTGTTGCGGGCGTAATCTGACGTTGATTGAAGGCTTCTGTGAAGTATATCGGCTTAAAGCTTGATCCCGGCTGACGTGGACTGGTTGCAACATTAAATTTACCCCATGTCTCGTTATTGTAATCGGCACTTCCGACAAGTGAACGTATCTCTCCATTCTTTGGATCAATTGCGACAAGCGCTGCATTGCGACCACCACTCCTAGCGTTTATCGCCGTTTGATCAGCAACAATTTTTTCTGCTTGTTCCTGCCATGAAATATTAAGTGTTGTCTTAACACGATACCCAGAACGTTTAACAGTTTCCTCACCATACTTTTTTTCTAACTCTGCGATAACCATGCCCACGAAATGGGGCGCTTTGCTAATAGAGGTCTCTGTGGCAGGTGCATATGTTAATTGTGTAGCAGAAGCTTCTTGTTTCTGTGCGTCAGTAATTTTTCCATCCTCTACCATACGACGAAGTACTCGATCTTGTTGCTTTTTTGCTTTAGCTGGATCACCTGTAATTGGTGAATAGGCGCTCGGTGCTGGCAAAAGACCGATAAGCATTGCACCCTCGGCCAAGCTTAAATCTTTTGCTTCTTTCCCGTAGTACGTCTTTGCAGCTTCATCAATACCAAATGACCCCTCACCGAAATATACAGAGTTAATATATAGATCCAGAATTTCATCTTTTGTATACTGCCTGTCAACTGCAACGGCCATCGCAACTTCTTGATACTTACGAAAGAAGTTTTTATTACTACTCAGCAGTGTATTTTTCACTAATTGTTGCGTTAACGTTGACCCGCCATATGCCGTTGCATCACGGTTTGCTACGTTTGCATATAATGCAGCTATTAACCCGCGTAATGAAACCCCAGAGTGCTTATAAAAATCTTTATCTTCGCTTGATACCAGGGCGTCGGTTGTTGTTTTTGAAATCTCATCCAGCTTTAGACGTTTTAGGGGCTTGCTTGTACCACTCGAATAAAATGCAGTGCCATTCACATCAAGTAGTTCTACTCCAGTATTGTTGCGGTTCATCAAACGCTCTGGATCTGAAATATCTCTAGCAAGCAATGCATACGTTAGCAGCGGAATAATTATCAGGATTAGTAACGTAGGACCGCCTATTAAAACTAATTTTTGGCGCATGCTCAGACGCTTAAACCATTGCCAGCGTCGCCGAACACGACGTAGATGAGTTGGCCTCTTAGTGAATTTTCCTTGTCTCATAGCTCTATTTTACCAAGTTTTACTAACATTCGCTCATACTACACCCGCAACAGGCTGAAAACCAGTGATGACATCTGATATAATGTATATATGATTTTGCAACGTTCGTTGCGCTCGGGACAGATCGTGTTCTACCAAGGAGAGGCCGCACTACAAACATATCGTGTAGAGTCTGGATTGGTGCGCTCATATTTAATACATGATAATGGTGATGAAGCGACCATTGCGTACTTTGGTCCTGGGGATATTTTTCCGATTGCTTCCTCGTTTGATATTGCTCCGGTGACACTGTTCTACTATGAAACTGCCACAGAAACAGATGTAACTGTCATGAATAAGCGAGATTTAGAAGAATATCTTGCTCTGCATGCAGGTAGTGAGCTTCACAAATCAGCCACACGATATGTTAGTTCCCTGCTGCATATTAGCGCTCTCATGCAGACAACAGCTCGTGCAAAGTTGGCTCATACAATGAGACATCTTGCCATTCGATTTGGAGAAAAGAGTCTAGATGGCTCACGACGTAAAATTTCAATTAAATTAACTCAGCTTGATCTCGCACGACTATGTAGTGCAAGTCGAGAAACAATGAGCATTGAGCTTGGTCGCCTGAAAAACGAGGGTGTTGTTACTGCTAAAGGTAAGCAGTACATTGTGCATCTTGCGAAACTCAATGAGCTGATCAGTGACGAGTCCTCTGTCGATATTAATCTACGCTAAAGTATCTTGAACTAGTTTAATAAGCTCTTTCGGTGATGCCCAACTTTTCAACATATACCTCGTAGCCCCTAGCTCGGTGACATCTTCAATGTCAGATTTTGCATCGAGATTACTGAACACAATGACCGGGATGTGTTTTGGATTTTCAAACGAGCGTAAAAATTCCTTGCCATCCATAACAGGCATAAGTAAATCGAGCAAAATGAGATCATACGCTTTTTGATCAACTAGTGCCAACGCCTCTTTACCATCAAAGGCAGTGTCAACGTCATAAGTATTCTCTAAGATCAGTGAAAACGCATCATTGAGCGCCTGATCATCTTCGACAATTAAGATTTTTTTCTTCATTTAGATCTCCTTTTCTTTAATTTGATGCTCTTCATGTAGTGGAACCGTTATTGTAAATATACTTCCTTTCCCGATCTTGGAATCAATCTCTATATCACCATTATGAGCAAGCATAATCTGCTCCGATAAAAAGAGTCCTAATCCTGAACCACCAACCGTTTTTGAAAGTGGATTTGGGATACGGGCAAATTTTTTAAAGAGTAGTTTTATATCAGATTCTTCGATCCCAACCCCATAATCGCGGACCGACACAATGGCATTATCGTTTCGAGCAGTAATCGTTATACGCACCGGCTTGCCGGCTTCAGAATACTTCAATGCATTGCTAATGAGATTTTCTACGACCATTCGCAAATAACGCTCATCCGCAAAGACATATATCAGGCGTTGCTTTGGCGCTTTTATAATGACCTCCGACTCATGGTCGTCTATCGTGCCTGCCATTGAGTCTATAACCTGCCGTGTCAAGTCAACTAAATCTATGACATCTTTTTGTAACACAAGTTGATCAGCATCTGCTTTAGCGACGTGGAGTAACTGGTTAATCGTTTCTAGTTGCCGTTCATTTGCAGCGAATGCTTTCTTGGCAATCGATTCTTGCTGAGGAGTCAATTCCCCGACAAAACCCTGCAACAACATACCGACATACTGTTTTACGCCACTCGCCGGTGTCCGTAGCTGATGCGAGGTTAGTGCAAGTAGCTCATCCTTAGTGCGTTGCAGCTCATCTTGGTGCATGATATCAAGCCTAATAAGACGTCTAGTCATGAGATACGTGACGAGCACACCTAACGCAATACTCGTAGCTATACCCAGCAAAAACGTGATACCTGGTGCTGTCAGCCGTTGAAATGCTGGTTGATAGGCTGTCATAGCAACCATCCATTGACGATCAATAACATCTACTTGGGCCGACGCATTATATTTTGTCTCATTACGAGACTCATCGAACACTTTATTGGTCATTGATATGCCAGTAGAGCTATCGGTAATTGCATACGATGTTGATGCAAGTTGCGCTTGATTATCCCTATCTAATTCTGTAATAAAATCATGTGGTCGAAATGCAATAAATGTATAGCCTACGAGCTGAGATCGGCGGGCTGCAATGTCAGTCGGCCTCGTCGTTCCTTGATATACGGGGTAATATGCGAGTACGCCATACGCCTCTTTTTTGCCTTGATCTTGTATGAGCGTTACAGGTGTGGTTAGAGCCACTTCATCTTGATCTCGTGCTTTGGACATAGCAGATTGCCTAGTCTTTTCGGAATACATATCATAGCCAATCACTTTTTGATTTGCTTCAACACGGGGCTCAAGATAGCGAATAGCGCTGTATACCTCACGATCACCAGATGGCTGAATAGCAAACCCAGGTTTTTCAGCCTGCTGGGACTGGATATATGCAGCTAGCTGGTCACGTTTGAAAACATCCACATAACCTATCCCTAACAAATATGGTTGCTCTTCAACAAGCTTACTTTGCTGAATAAAGCTGCTCCACTGGTCTGCTGTAATTGATGTTTGCGTTTTCGTATATGCTCCAAGGGTGAATAACGTTTGTTCTAAGTTGGTTATTCGTGATGAAATTGTTTCTGCAAAAATATGCGCTGAATCATTCGTCTGTGTCTGAAATTCATCATCAGCTCTTTGGGCGAGATAATTAGCAAATGCGTAGGTAGCAAGTACACCCGCCGCAATAATAAGGCTCCCCGTGATAACAGGAATTTTTACAAGTCTAGAGCGCTCACGTACGAGTTCAACAAAAGGCTTCTTCATATAGGTTTGATAATAACAGAGGAGTCACTAGAGGTTATGTGAGCTGTGTCACACTTTCACTGTTATCTGCTCCATAGTGTTGATTGAGCTATCTGCGTAAGATATTTAGTATAAGTAACGTACCTCGCACATTAGTCACGTGTACTGTAAAGGAGAATATATGAGTGTTATCGTTTGGATCATCTTTGGAGGCTTAGCAGGACTGATTGCATCAGCTCTCTTAGATACTGATCATACTCGCACAACACTCGGACATGTATTATCCGGAATCATCGGTGCTTTAATTGGCGGCTCGATCATGAATACGGTTGGTTATAACGGACTTGATGGGTTTAATCTTTATAGTGTGCTTATGGCAGTATTTGGCGCCATGGCAGGGTTACTATTATTCCGCACATTTATGAGGAACTTCTGATATGGACTACTCTCTCATCCTCCGCATAATTAAAGACTTCACTGTAAGTTTATGGATAGGTGTATCGGTATTCTCAACGACATTCATAATAAGTCTCTTAATAGGCACCGCCGGAAATCACCCTGTCCTCGGGCCGCTAGAAGTGTTGTATGCAGTCGGAATTAATATTGTAGCTCTTAGCTTATTACTAGCACTCACGAAAGAGTTAGTGACCCGTGTCGACGCATCCATAGCGACAACAAAACTTGTCAAACGACGTCGGCTTATCGGAGCAACATTGCGAGAGCAATTAGTATCAGCGCCGCAACCAGTGAAACAACGAGTTCCAGTACAGTAAAGCCATCAGTTTTTTTAGCCTCGATACTCTTCATAAATATATGATAGCATGCAAGCGTGCTCCTCTGTTATAATAAGCACAATCGTGATGTGGGCGTTTAAACGAAATCCGTGGGTATTTATCAGTGCACTGATTGTGCTCTGTCTACCTATGGGTGTCGCTGGATTGACTGCCATTACCGAAGGGTACACATTTAAGAACAATCGGCCAGTAGAAGGCTCCCTGGTGAGTCTTGAAAAAGATTCGACCGATACAGTTATATCCGCCTCAACAGACAGTGTCGATAACCTCTTTGGAATAGTTGTTTATGGTGATAGCTCCCTCCTATCTGTTTCAAATGGAACTGACACACAAGTACAAGTTACAACGAGTGGTACTGTGCCAGTGCTGGTATCAGACATCAACGGAGCTCTTCGGCGCGGTGATCATATTACGGCATCACCTATTCCTGGAGTCGGTATGAAAGCAACGGCAAACGTACGAATTATTGGCATCGCCCAAGGCGAACTTAAAGAGACCAAAAAGCAGACCGTAACAAGCAAAGATGGGTCTAAGAAGGAAGTTGTAATTGGACGGGTACCAGTGCTTGTTAACGTATCGTATTTCTTCCAAGAGCCTGAGAAAACCATTGTACCTGCATCAATCCAGAATGTTGCAAATGCACTCGCAGGCCGCGAAGTGAGCACGTTACCGATCTTAATCAGCGCCGGGATTTTTATACTGACGCTGATTGTAGTCGTCAGCGTCCTCTACTCAATGATCCGCAACAGCATCATATCTGTCGGACGTAACCCGATGAGTCAGTCTGCTGTGTACCGTGATCTTGTCCAGATGTCTGCGCTTGTACTCGCCATTTTGGCTGCCAGTGTTATCAGTATCTATTTTGTATTGACGAGGTTATAGATGGGAAGCGATATCTTACAAATAATTCTGCTCGCAAACGTATTTTTACTCGGTATCGCTGTGACACTGGCGGTGCGTCACTTTTTTAACCACTCACCCAAAAATCATGCGCCACAAAGTCTTAGTGACGAAACGAGGCAGGAGCTAGCGCAAGCAATGCGCAAGGAGTTTACGTCAGCGCTTGAATCATCAAGTGCCTCCTTAAAAAATGACTTGACATCAACGTCGAAAGAATTAAATCGTTTACTTGCAACATTTGGAACAGACATTCTTAACGAAGAGATGAAATTGTTTCGCGATAACCTAGAATCAATCCGGAAAAAAACAGCACTCGAAACCAGTACTACTCATGGGCAAATTGCTGCTCATCAAGCCGAACTCGAAATGGATCTCGCAAAACGACGCAGCGAGCTGCAGAGTCAGATAGAGCAACGTCAGCACACGCTTGAAAAAACCGTGTTAGATCTACAGACTTCTATCGAACAAAGCGTAAAAACGCGCCAGACGACTTTTGCACAATCTCTCGAGAAGCGAGAAGCCTCACTCAACATGGAGCTTGACGCCGAAGTCGCAAAAGAACGCGCCCTGCTCATCCAACAAATCGATACTAAACTTGGTGATGCAATGGCATCGTTCCTCCTAAATTCGCTCGGCTCTAATGTTGACCTAGGAGCACAAGGTCCATACCTCATGAAGCTCCTAGAGACACACAAAGAAGAGTTAAAGCAAGAGGTGTCGAGTGAATAACACCATTCAACTTCCGGCTTCTGTCGTGACACCGCAAGATGTTGCCCGCCTTGAGCTTGAACTTACAGGCTTCATTGACTGGTTCCAGCACAATGCCATTAAGCAGCACATGCATGTCAGCAAAGGCACAGCCATGCCTGGGCTCAGCAGTGAGGCTGTCGAGCTTATCCGCGCGGTGAGCGTCAATGGATCTCTCAACCAGTCAAACATTGAATCACTACAACAAGCGATCATGCGTATACGTCAACACGCGCCAACAATGTCGATCACATTGTCTGCCCCAGCTGGTGCACAGCTTCGTCAGCAACTTGTCGCCTGGTGTCGGTCTGAAATCCGACCAGACGTACTCGTTGATTTTCGATTTAACGCAACAATACTTGGTGGAATGGTGGTCCGCTACGGTAGTCACGTATTCGATTGGTCATGGCGACGCGCCGTACTCAATAACCGTTCTTCATTTGCTAAGGAGCTGCGTAGTGTTTGATAATGCAACCTTCCAGAGTCTCGTCGAAGCTGACAAATTAACTGGCGAAGTCGTGGCGGTTAACCGGTTTATCGTTGAGGTGAAAGGTCTCCATGGTGTGCGTGTTGGTGCTCAAATACTTTTTGAAGATGGTCAACGTGGCATTGTTCGTGAAACATATGGCGACAAGGTAGTGCTGTACAATATCGATTCCGAATCTGTCGCTATCGGCACCCTGGCTGTGCTGCAATTTGACCAACTACAGGTCCCTGTCGGTGCGGAACTCGTCGGCAGAGTTATTAGTCCAATGGGTCAACCGCTCGATGGTGGTGCACCTATCCAGACTGCTGAGTCATCGGGAATCTTTACCGCAGCACCAGGAATAATGGATCGTAAGATGCTTGACCAACAATTGGCGAGCGGCGTGACGGCCGTTGATAGTTTTTTCCCGATCGTTCTTGGTCAGCGTATTGCAATTCTTGGTGATAGTAAATCAGGTAAAAGTACATTTTTGTCGCAGCTCAGTGCAAATCAACAAGAGACTGATCGACTGGTCGTCTATGTGCTTATTGGTAAGCGCAAAGTTGATATTGAACGGTTGCTCTCTAGCCTAAAATCTTCTGGTGCCATGAAAAGTACAATTGTCGTACTCGCAAACATTTTTGATTCGCTCACTCAAAGTTATCTCGCACCGTATGCAGCCTGCGCCATGGCTGAGAACCTTTGGTACGGCGGCCGTGATGTGATTATTATTTATGATGATCTGAGCTCACATGCTGAAGCATATCGGCAATTGTCATTATTACAAGAAACAGATCCAGGTCGTGACAGTTATCCTGGAGATATTTTCTATACACACTCAAGCTTGCTTGAACGTGCTGGACGGTTGCTGACGAATGACAAAACCCTCACAAGCTTGCCCGTGGTTTTGACACCAAATGATGATATTACCGCATATCTGTCTACCAACATTATGTCGATTACTGATGGCCAAATTATCTTTGATCTTGGCTATTTCCGGAAAGGTGTGCGTCCAGCAGTCAATGCCGGTCTCTCTGTATCACGTGTTGGTGGTCAAGCACAAACCAAACGTCAAAAGCAATTATCGACCGCCCTCTTTAAATCACTTGCTAAATATCATCAAGCCGAAGAATTCTCTCACTTCTCGAGCCAGTTAAGTAAAGAAACCCGACTTGATCTCGCGCGTGGGAAACACCTCTATCAGGCACTTATGCAGCCTCCAGAACAATTATTCTCACTACCTGAGCAACAGCTTATGCTAGAGACAATTATGGCCAGTACAGATGATCGTGCCATCGATGTTCCAGGCCTTAAAAAGGCGGTCAAGCAGGTTGCTGTTGGTCTCAAAGATGAGTCAGAGTACGATGACAAAGAAGCAGAATTATTCAAACAGTTTTCTGCAGAGCCTCTGAAAGAAACCAGTGATGCAACGGCCGGCAAACCGGAAGAAGTTGATACGAAAGACAAAAAGTCATGAGACGTGCCAATATTATTGAAAAAGATATGGCTGGTATTGGTACACTCAAGGATCTGACAAACGTCTTTGAAAGTCTCGCGAGTACTCAGGTTGCTAAAGTCAAAAGCAAAGCACAACTTTCTCAAGAATTTTTTAATCTTCTCTGGCAACGCTACACGGCGATTAGGATCGACCCCAGTCGACGAATTACTGCCGATCGTGAAGACAATGGCAAAACCGTTATGATCCTCATATCAGCCGAAGCCGGTCTATCTGGCGATCTTGACATGCGTATGATTGAAACGATGCAGTCTAACTACAATCCTGAAACAACTGACATCATTGTTCTTGGTAGTCACGGCGCTGGTCAATTATCACAACGCGGCATCCCTTATATACGATTTTTTCACGTTCCAGAATCTGACAATTACGTTAATGTCAGCCCAGTCATCGAAGCAACAAAGGGCTACAGTAACATCGTCGTCTACTACGAGGAATACCTATCACTTGGGCAACAAGAAGTTCGTTCAATCGACCTCATCGCTCATCTCAAAGACATGTCGGACGAAGCAGAGGAAGATACTATGACTGCTGAGGATACTATCTTTGAGCCATCGCTCGAAGAAATTGCAGACCAGATGGAACAAACAATGATGAGTCTTGCGCTGAGTCAAACAATCCTTCAATCAGGTCTCGCACAAGCCGCAAGTCGATTTAATGCGATGACCGTTGCCGAGGATCGTGCTGGTGAGCTTCTCGATGAATATACGCTGGAATACCACCGCTCCAAACGAGCCGATGGAGACCGTCGTTTACGCGAAGTACTCGTCGGTATCAAAAAAAAGCGACGAGAGCGAGATGGAGCGGACAATGGATAGCGAATATATCGGTATTATATCGGTGATCCGTGGATTAACCGTTGAGATTACCATGATTGGTGAATATCCAGATGTAAAGGAGCTGCTGGAGGTCGAAGGACACCCAGAAATATTTATCGAGGTAAACTTCTTCAGAAAAGGAAAGGCCGTTTGTCTCAACCTCAACAATGATCAATCTGTAGCTTGTGGCATGAAAGTAAAACGCACCCACAAAAAGGTTTCTGTTCCTGTTGGTGCCGCCACCATGGGCAGAGTATTTAATGCTCTCGGTGAGCCTCTTGATAAAGGTGAACCAATTACGGAAAATCGACGACCAATCACAGTTCCCAGCAACACTACGAGTTACCGTGATTCCACCAAACTTGAATTGCTCGAAACTGGTCTCAAAGTTATCGACTTCCTGACGCCATTTGTGAAAGGTCGTAAGATTGGGGTTATTGGTGGTGCTGGTGTTGGCAAAACAGTCCTTACCATGGAAATGATTCACAACGTCACACAGAGTAAAAAAGATGATAGCGAGGGAGCAGAACCTTCAAAGTCATTATCAATTTATTGCGGAGTTGGTGAACGAATCCGTGAGGGTAACGAGCTTTATGAAACACTCAAAGACACTGACGTCTTAAAAAACACTGTCATGTTTTTTGGACAGATGGACGCGACTCCAGCAATCAGGAGCATGGTTGGTCCTGCTGCCGCGACTGCTGCTGAATATTTCCGCGACGAGGAAGGTCGTGACATATTATTCTTTGTTGACAATATATATCGGCATGTCCAAGCTATGACAGAGCTTAGCACCAACCTCGGACTCATCCCAAGTGAGGGTGGCTACAGTCCGATGGTGTTTTCAGATCTTCGTCGGTTGCAAGACCGTCTGACAAGTACCGAATTCGGTACAATTACTAGCGTCCAAGCAATCTACGTCCCAGCCGATGACTTGTCTGACCCAGCCGTACAGGCGATTTCCCAACAGCTAGATAGTGTTCTGGTCCTCGACCGTAGTATTGCTGAGCAAGGCATACGACCGGCCGTGAATCTCCTAAAAACAACCAGCTCTCTACTCACACCAGATATTGTTGGTGAACGACATTACCACCTCGCAGAGCGAGTACAGGCGATCATGCAAAAATACGACAGTCTTAAAAATATCATCGCCATTGTTGGTGAAAATGAGTTGTCTCCTGGTGACCGAGCAGACTATCAAAATGCAAAAAAACTTATCCAGTTTTTCTCACAAGACTTCGCCGTTGCCGAAAAATTCTCTGGTAAACCCGGTGAATATTACACACTGGAGCAAACGCTGGCTGGCATAGAAGAAATTATTAGTGCCCCTGCTACTGATAACGCAGAAACAACAAAACCTGCTGCAGAACCTACACCCACAGAAAAACCAGACGAGACAGCCGATAAAAAACCTACCGATAAATCATGAGCAAAGTCCAAGAATCTACCTCAATTAATGTCATTGCTCGGGCACCATTTCATGTGTATTTCGAAGGTACCGCTCAAGCACTCAGCGCTCGTAATAAAGTTGGTGATTTCGACATTTTGCCAGGCCACGCTGACATGTTCTCTGTCTTACAGCCCTGCGACGTTGTCATCGAAACAGATGACGAACCTGTCGTCTTTCATATTAGCTCAGGAATTATTACCATTCGAAATGATGAGGTCATGTTGTTCGTAGATGTGTAGTGGCTAGCTACTGCATTACAATATAATCAAACGCAAACCCACCTGGTGGCAGTGCTTCACTGACTCCGATCGTAAAACCACTTGGGTTGCGGTTGACATAAAACTTCACGCCGATACCGATCGGTGTCACAACAACATGCGGTGTTGTAGCATACGCCTGTCGGAAAGATACCTGCGCGACGATACCATTACCTGCACCAACCCCAGTATTGACTGCAACTGTCCCAGACGCATCATTACCACTGATAGACACCGTACCATTACTTCCGACGCCTCCACCTGCACCCACGCTTGGAGCAGACCCGCGCGTAATAACGTGACCTCCAATTGTTAGTGTTGTGTCTGATGTCAAACTACTTGCTTGGAATGTTCTCACAGACAGCGATCCTCCAATGGCGACATTACCCGCGACATTGAGGTTATTGTTCACGCTCAGCAACTGCGCAACGTTTACCGGGCCTTGAAGTCTGGTCGTCCCAGCAATATTTAGGTCATTGCGTGCGTTGAGTGTACCTACAGTACCATCGCCACTGGCATTAAATTGACCGAGAGTCACCGTACCAGCCTGAAGTGTTGCGAGATTAGCGGAACTTGCTGATAAAGCATTGTTTAATTGAAGTTGCCCAGCAATACTGACATCACCACCCAGCCGAACTTTGCCATTAAACCGAGCGTTCGGTCCGACGACAAGCTCTGCGCCTTGCGTACTCACTTGATTTTTACTTACCCCAAGTGACTCAAGCGCTCCTTGACTAATTGTTACTTGATCCCCAAATAGGGCAGCTTGTAACCCACCCTGTCCACGAATTAAGAAAAATAAGCCACCGCTTACGACAGCTAGTATTGCTATAACTACGCCAAGCCCGAGAAGCGTCGCACGCTTGCTCGGCCTATAAGCAACACGCCGAGATTTCATGCCCGTTTTTAGAGAAGGTTCTTGAATAGTAGAACTACCTGCTGATGCAGGTTGCAGCTCTTCAGGTTTTGGCGATGCCCCTTCTTTTTCCATGTTTGTCTCTTTTTAGATCTTAAAGATTACTATACCTCTTATTCTTATGTGGTGCAACTTGCAAATTTAGATGGTAAGCATGAAAATAAAGCATATGCCGTTTATACGAGCACTTGTTGTGTGTGGAGCCTTCGTCATTTCGCTCAGTATGGCGATTCCTGTTTATGGTCAATCGCTCCAATCCTCAAATTTTAGATTTGACGAGAGCGTCATTGGCACGGGTGGTATGTTGCAATCAAGTTCTTCAAGCTATTCTGCTACAAGTGCAACCGGTGATATCGGCAACGGAACTGGCGAGAGTACGAACTTTCAGCTCACAGCCGGTAGCCGTACGACTCCCGATCCGACGCTGACGTTTGCTGTTATCAATTCGACTGCAAACTTTGGGTCCTTTAGTGCTTCAGGTACCGCAACAGCTACTGCAAGCTTCGCGGTCAGTAACTACACGACATACGGTTATGTCGTGCAACTACTAGGAGGAGCGCTTAAGAATGGTGCGCATACTATTAATGGAATGGGCACAACCGGACCGTCACAACCAGGAATAGAACAATTCGGTATCAATATGGTTGCCAATACAACGCCTGCATCTTTTGGCGCAAACCCTAACAACGGACAATTTGGGCAGGGTAGTGTCCCTGGGAACTACTCGACTCCCAATGAGTTTCGTTATGTAAACGGTGAGACGATTGCACTGGCTACAAAAAATTCAGGGCAAACTATTTACACAATGAGCTATATAGTCAATGTAGCACAACTTACCCCTGGAGGGATGTATACAAGTGACCAGACACTCGTTGTCACTGGTACGTATTAATAACGCAAGTTATCCACAATTATCAATTTAATCCATAAAACTGTTGACATGATAAAAACGCTTGTGCTACAGTTTGTTCGTAACCTAAAAAAATAAAAACCACCACAAAAAAATGAATCTAATCACCACACCACAATTTTCAGCAACCCGTTTCGCTATATTTGGCGCATTGCTCCTCACCATCGTCAGTCAGTTACTGCTGCCGTTTACCGCCTCTGCTGCTCAAATCACAAATCGTAGCCTTACCTTACAAGCTGGGGCAACTGAAGGTGGTTCAAAGCCAGGTGGCACCGTAAATCATCTTTTTACATATACCGTACCTACAACAGGAACTGCAATTGGTTCGATTAAGTTTGAGTACTGCACGACAGCGGCTAACTCACCGGCAGTCCCAACCTGTGTGACGCCTACTGGTATGGACAGTACGTTAGCCGGTACAGCGCTCGGGAGCGAAAGTGGTGCGAGTGGTTTTACTCTCAATAAGACAACGAATGGTGCTCCTTACCTGTTTAAAGCCACAGCCGCAGTACCTGGATCAGGTAACCTTGTATACAGATTAGACAACATCAAGAACCCAACCACCGAAGGTACATTCTTTGTACGCATTACGACTTACAACGGCACAGACGGTGCAACAGGACCAATCGATACAGGTACAGTCGCCGCAAGTACCGCTGAACAGATTGTTCTGAACGGCATAATGCCTGAGTCACTCGTCTTCTGTACCGGTGCAGATATAACAAAGACCGCTGGTGTCCCTGACTGTAGTACGGCTACAAGTGGTATCATCAACTTCAACCAACTTTTTAGCCCAACTGATACCGCAACAGCAGTCAGTCGCATGGCAGCAAGTACAAACGCCGGCCAAGGATATGTCATCACTGTCAACGGTCCGACGCTTACCAGTGGATCAAATACGATCAGCGGTGTGGCTACCCCATCTGCCAGTTTAAAAGGGATCGCGCAGTTCGGGCTCAATCTCCGGGTGAATACATCTGCTGCTGCTGCGTCATTCCCTGGTACGTCACCACTTGATAGCCGAGATATCGACCTAACAAGTGATGGTGTCTCCTTGCACGGACGAGCCACTCCTGACTACTCCACTGCCGATACATTCAAGTTTGTCTCTGGTGACGCTGTTGCCGATAGTAACTACAACACGACAGGTACAGCCGAACCGTCGAACGCCCAGATCTACACCGTGTCATATATCGCCAATGTCCCGGGTAGTCAACCAGCTGGTACATACACATCAACACTGACATATATTTGTACCCCTACCTTCTAAACGCCATAACCCAAAACCTACTGAACAGAGTGAGAATATCGTCTAAATAGCTTTACTGGGATTTAGTGCTTATGCTACACTACGTCCATGAGAGTTATTTGGGGGAAACCACTATTCCTATTGATTGCTGTACTTGTGTCTTATGTCCTTGTATCGGGAGCACAAAGCGTCAGCGCTGCACAGGTCACAAACCGTAGCCTTACATTAGTCCAAGGTGCCGGTGGAGATGGTGGCTCAAAACCAAGCGGTGTTGTAAACCATCAATTTCGATTTAACGTTCCTTCTGTTGGGAACACTAATATAGGATCAGTAAAATTTGAGTATTGTACATCCGCAGCTGGTACGTGTACGGCTCCAACTGGTCTAAGCGCTAGTGCTGCCACATTTGGTAATGAGACGGGGAGTGCTGTTACAGGATTTAGCAAGCTCAGCTCTACTGCTAATTCGTTTATTGCCACTCGGGTTGCGGCATCTGTTACAGCAAACGCATTAATCGTTCTCCAGCTCAATGCCGTCACTAACCCGAGCGCTACAAACCAGTCCTTCTTTGTGCGTATTACGACGTATTCTGGTACGGACGGTGTTACCGGACCAATTGACAGCGGTGTTGTCACGGCAAGTACTGCTACTCAGATTGTTCTAACCGGTATCATGCCTGAATCTATCATCTTTTGTACTGGAGCAACGGTAAGCGTAAACTGTACGAGCTCCACAGCCGGAACAATCGATTTCAATCAGCTATTCTCACCTACCGATACCTCTACCGCTACATCACAGATGGCAGCAAGTACAAATGCCACTAGTGGGTACGTCATCACGGTGAATGGACCGACACTCACATCAGGATCTAATACTATTCCTGCAATGGCTGCTCAAGCCGCACCTACAGTTGGTACAAGTCAGTTTGGGATGAACCTCCGAGCAAATACAGTAGGTGTAGCAGCTAGCTTCCCTGGTGCAAGTGCTGATATTACTGCAGCCTCTAATGGCTCAGGCCTCAAGGGTCAAGCCTTCACAGGCTATCAAACTATTGACCAATTCAAATACGCGTCTGGCGATACTGTTGCCAACAGCGCGAATAACGGTAGCCCTGCGGGCACTGTAGACAGCACGCCTGGACCAACTAATTCACAAGTATACACAGCATCATATATAGTAAATGTAGCAGGTAATCAATTAGCCGGAACGTACGTCTCGACACTAACATATATTTGTACCGCAACATTCTAAACACCATGAATAGATTTTCCACCATACTCCGCTCAACAGCCATCCTTGGATTGGCTAGTCTTGCTATCATCATCGTGTCTTCATTCCAGGTCCAAGCCCAAACCCCCCAAGCACCAGGCCAGGCACTGGAAATTGCACCACCTGTACTTAATCTAACAGCTGACCCTGGACAATCGATCCAAGCCAATATCTCTATCCGTGACGTATCAACATCCCCTCTTGTTGTTCGCGGTGAAGTGAATGATTTTACAGCCAACGGTGAAGATGGCACACCGAAACTACTTATCGAGGAAGGTGAAGTAAGCCCATACTCTCTCAAGCCCTGGATTGCCCCTATACCGCAACTCTCACTCAAACCACGACAGATTGAATCACTTCCAGTTACTATTCGAGTACCTGCAGACGCCGCACCTGGTGGTTACTACGCAGTTGTTCGCTTTACTGCAAGCGCCCCAGAGCTTGAAGATACAGGTGTCGCATTGTCCGCGAGTATTGGTACATTAATTCTCCTACGTGTAAACGGAGATGCAAAGGAATCTATATCCGTCGAAGAGTTTAGTGTTATGAAAGATGGTACCAAAGGTTCGGTGTTCGATGCTACACCTATTACATTCGTTACACGTCTTCGCAATGACGGTACAGTACACCAACAACCTGTTGGCCGGATAGCTGTCAAAGATATGTTTGGCAATAAGATCGCAAACGTTAATATGAATCTTAATCAAAACAATGTCCTACCTGGGAGCATCCGCCGGTTTGATTCCCCCCTCGACAAGGCAGTCATTGGTAATAGATGGTTAATCGGTAGATACACAGCTGATATCACGATCACCTATGGCAGTTCCCAAGCAACGACCACTTCAACTGTTAGCTTTTGGATTATCCCCTACAAACTAATAGCTATTATCTTACTCGCGCTCGTGTTTGTATTCTTCATAGCACGACTTGGAATCAACCGCTATAAAGAACATATCATCGGCCAGACTCGCGGCCGTCGACGACGCTAACCTCTGTAATACTCGTGGTATACTAAACGCATATGCTTGCGCTACGATCGTTATTACATCACAGCCATACAGGCCAACTAAAGCCTCATGAGCATACATCATATGCTCCATTAGGTATTTTACTTGCCATTGTTGGTGTATTCTTAGTGGCTTTCACGGTTAACGCAGCGACACCCTACGACGGACCTGAATATGGCTCTGTTGGACTCAGTGGTATTGTTCCTGGCAAACCACCAACCACAGCCGCAACTATTCAAATCCCGACTAACGGACAACGTTTCAGTGCAACACCCATTACTCTCAGTGGAACTTGTCCACAAAATACACTCGTAGAAATATTCAAAAACGACATTTTTGCAGGCTCAACTGTTTGTGATAGTTCGGGTAAATATACCCTAGAGATAGATCTACTCATCGGAGAAAACCGTCTAGTTGCAAGAGTTTATGACGCACTCAATCAGCCTGGGCCTGATTCGAATTCTGTCACTGTGTTCTACGATGCGCTGCCAGCACAATTCGGCCCCTTACCGTCATTTGATTTTAGTGGTGCTCAGTTGCTGATAAACACCGATGCGGTGATCCGTGGAGTCTTCCCTGAAAAAGAAATGACAATGCGTATCGACCTCATAGGTGGACGCCCACCATACGCTGTCAATGTGCAGTGGGGAGACTCAACAAATAAGATTATCCCACGAGGTGATAATATTGGCTTTACAACGAATCACATTTATAAAAAGCCTGGTATTTACCAGATTGGTATTCAAGCCAGCGATGCAGACGGCCGTGTCGCCTTTCTGACTGTCGCATCGATTGTCAACGGACAGCCAGATGTCGTTGTGGCTCAGAACACTCAAAAGACCCAAAACACCCTCTTAATGCTCTGGCCGCTCTATACAGCTGTTCTAACAGCTGTTGTGAGCTTTTGGCTTGGAGAAAAGCGAGAGAAACACGTTCTCAAAGTCCATGGGCAACTCGTTACATAAAAAGTACTTGCATCTTGTGATTAAATCGTTTATGCTTCCTAGTAGATAAAACGAGAGACAAAACAAAAACGGCTTTTATCTAAAAACCCCACCACTTGTACCTTATGACAAACACTCTTATATACTTTGGGTGTTAAAAACATATACAAATACAAAAAAGGGGCTCACTCCACCATGTTCTTGGGCGTGTCACCACACATTCGTCGCTTTGCGACTATTCTCATCATATTCCTCACTAGCGCAGCTATTGGGGGTATCTTGCTGTTTAACGACACTTCTGCTGCCCCGGGAATTAACCAAACGATTAACTTCCAAGGCCGCCTCTATACCGCTTCTGGCGCTACCGTACCTGACGGATACTACAACCTCGAATTTAAAATTTACCAAGATGGTACAGGAACTGCCGTGGGCAACCCAGGCGGGACACTGAAATGGACCGAGAGTCATTTGAATGCTACCTCCAACGGTGTGACAGTACGTAATGGCTTTATGTCTGTCGAGCTCGGATCAGTGACTGCATTTGGAAGCAGCGTTGACTGGAACCAAGATACCTTATGGCTCAGCATGAACATCGGTAATACAAACGTTTCATGTACTCCATTTGCAAGCTGTGTGCCTGATGGTGAAATGGTGCCTATGAAGCGTCTGTCTGCTGTCCCCTACGCCATGAACGCGATGCAGCTCGGTGGTAAAACAGCAGGAGACTTTATCCAGAGTGGCACATCCCCACAAGTAGCCAACTTTAACATTACTGGTACAGGTATTGCCGGTATATTACAATCCAGCACGCTTGATACAGCTGCAGCGGGCACACTTACGATCGGTGGCACCAATGCGACCAGTATCACACTTGCAGACAACACAGTCCTGGGTGCCGGCCTCAGCCTCACTCTTACGGGTGGGAACACCGCTTCACGTCCTGCATCACCAACTGAAGGCATGTTGTATTATGACTCAACAACGAAACAGCTCCTTGTTTACGCCAATGGCAAATGGCAAGCAGACCGTTCTACCAGTACTGTTATCGTAGGGACTAGTGCAACTGGTGGCGTAAGCACAGCAGTTGCCTCCAAGAGCTATGACAGTGCAGACTATGTGAACACAAGCACCACAAGTGCTCAAACGGTCATAAATAGTGCCATCAGTGCCCTCCCTGCAGGCGGTGGTACTGTCTACCTTATGGAAGGTACCTACATCATTGATGGTAGTATTTCATTGCCAAGCAATGTCACACTGGCTGGAGCCGGTAGTGCAACCATATTGAAACTCAAGAATGCCTTCAACAACACCTCTGGTCTGATCGTCAACAGCGACACGACGAATGGCAATGACCATATCACTGTCAAAAACCTGCAACTCAACGGTAACAAGGCGAACCAAGCATCCGGTTCAGCCAACGGTATTCTCTTCACAAAAGTCGGTGGTGGAGCAGTAACCTCAGGTGCGCATATAAGCGACATCTGGGTCGAAAGCTTTACTGACAGCGGTATCGTGCTCACCACATCGTCTCGCTCGGCCATTAGCAACGTATCATCGCAGTACAACAGCAACAACGGGATCACACTCGGTGGTACGACGTTTAGCTCAGTCGTAAATAGTATCCTCTCAGATAACAACGGGTCGGGCAGTGCTGGACTCATCATTAGCGCAACTGGGTATGGTAACGTCGTGACTGGTAACGTCATGAATAACAACACGACGTCTGGCTTTATCATTTCTGGTAGCTCATACAACAACACTGTATCCGGCAACTCCATGGCAAGTAATAATACTAATGGCATAAGTCTGACGAACACAACCGACAACAATGTTAGTGGCAACATTATAAAATTTAGCGGGACCAATGGCGTACGTGTCAATGCGTCATCCAACAACAGCATCACCAACAACACGATTAGTGACAGCGGCCAGGTAACTGCAGGTTCTGACGGTATAATCTTACTCAGTACGTCATCCAACAACAATGTTAGTGGCAACAAGGTAACTGATTCTGCTGGTACAGGCTATGCCTACAACATATCTGACGGTGGTTCTACCAGCAACTACCTTGCAAACAACTACTTTTCTGGGACTGGTGCAACCACCATCAATGACGCCGGGACGAGTACTATATATGCCGGCCAAGCCATGACAGCTGGCGGTCTTAACATTCGCTTCAAACAAGCAGCATCTACTTCAGCCGTTACAGTCCAAAATGCCAGTGGTGTTAATGTTCTAAACGTTGACACAACCAATGGTGAGTTAGAACTAGGTAGCTACAATGGTGGCGTTAATGCCGTCGGCGGTAAGGTAGTATTTGGTACTACAACCAACTCAAACACCGTTACACTTTTGTCCGCCGCGCAAACCGGCAACTTCTCGCTTAGCATCCCTAACCTTGCAGCCAACTCAACTATCATGACTGATCTGACCGGGATTCAGAACCAAAACGCTAGCGTGCAAACCACAGCAAATTTCTGGATATCAGGTACGGGGCGTGCTGACACTAGTATAGTAACACCATCGCTCGACACCGCTAGCGCAGGTGCGCTCACAGTAGGGGGCACAACTGCGACAAGTATTAGACTCGGTAATACAAGCGGCACCGCCAGCCTCTCACTATCATCTAGCAACACCACAATCGGTATCGCGACAAGCGCAACGACTCTTCAGGCAACCGCACAAACAACTTCAAACACTCAAGGAAACGCATTCACGATCCAGGGTTCAAATGGCAACGGTACAGGCAATGGAGGCATATTGTCACTCCAGGGTGGTAATGGCGGGGCAAGTGGTCAATACGGTGGAAACATTTCCCTCTCAGGCGGCACAGGTACAGTCTCAAACGGCCTTGTGATTCTCAGCACCCCAACGTTCTCTACCACTGCAAACGACAGCGCGTGTTACACCAGTGGTACTGAAGTCGCCTCAAGCTGTACTATATCTCAGACATCCGTCAATAATTCAGCTGCAGTACTTGTCGGGTTTACGGTCGATGGTCAGACAGCAACACTACCAAGCCCATCTATCACCACCGCAGGCCGCGTCGTATACGTCACAGCAAGCAACTTATCGAAAGATTTCACACTATCCGTTAATGGTGGCGGTACCGGTAATCAAATCGCGATGCGCAAAAATACTAGCGCGACTATGATCTGGAATGGAACGGCTTGGACAGCAGCAGGTGCGTCAAGTTCAACCACGATGCAAGCAGCATACGACAACACCCTTCAAAGCGCTGGTGGTGCAGAATTAGTAGTTAGTAAAACATCGTCAACTAATGGTCTTACGATCCGCGATAGTCTTACCAACTCTGTTGACGGTACGATCCTCAGTGTTCAAACAAAAAGTGCTTCAGGATTGTTCCAGGTTAATAGTAATGTGACCGAATATGCTACTAATGCCGGCGCCGAAACAGCAGGAGGCACTCCTACGACGTTCCCAGCCAATACGTGGTCTGCAGTGACAGGATCAACCGTTACGCGATATAACACGGCTGGGAACTATATAGCCACCGGTCAAGGTTCCGTATCTGTTTCTACGCCTGCAACAGCAAATAGCGGAGTTAAAAATCAATTATCAACAAGTTTGACTGCAAACACCACATACAACGTAAGCTTCACGACAAGACTCCTTTCTGGCTCATTTACAAGCTTAAACGTCCACTATTCTGTGGATGGCACTGCAGCAAGTATCCCGTGTATACTCGACAAATCCGCACTCACTAGTATTTGGCAAAAAATAAACTGTACGTTTAAGACACCTACGAGTGGAATTACTTCCGGCAATGCGATCTTTATCAGACAAGGAGCAGGTGTGGCTCGAGAATTTTACGTAGATAACCTTAGCGTGACGATAGCAGCTAACTATAACTTTGCGACAGACGGAAGCGTCAGCGACAGTGGCAACTTTGCGACAAACTGGTCCAGCGCTGGTCTTGGAACTGTGAGTGTCACTCGTAATACAAGTGATGGGTACGATGCAAGCGACAGCGCGAATGTCAACATTACAGCTGGAGCCGTGAATGCAGGATTACGCAACAAGCTGTCATCTAACCCACTACCGAATACACTGTACAGAATGACCGTATATGCAAAATCCTCTAATGCATTTAGTGATTTTAAAATTCGATACAGTCCAAATAATGGTACTAACTTTGAAGATTGCATTGACTATAACATACGTACACCAAGCACAACGAGCTGGACAAAGATTACGTGCTATATAACAACTGGTTCGACGACCGTAACAGCACCATATGTCTATTTTGCAGAGGCTACGAGCGCGGTACGATCATTCGGTGTTGATGCATTCAACATGTCAATCAGTACCGTCACAACCCCGAATGTTCAAATTGGTGGTGGCGTAAATGGCGGGCCAACAACCCTTTTCACTCTAGACAAAGGTGCCTCAGCACCGATTGCGAGCGATAACGATGCATTACTTGGTAGCATGTATTACGACACTACTCTTGGTAAACTCCAGTGTTATGAAGCTGACGGTTGGGGATCATGCGGATCTTCACCAGGTAACGTTATTACTATCTCCCCCGAGTACACCAACGCCGTCATGCATGGAACAGGTGTCGGTACAATGGTTTCCGATATTTGCTCAGATCCATTTAACATCAATGATGGTTCATCATCACAGCCTACAATCTGCGGCACAAATGAAACCTATAACTTCTACCGATGGACTTCCCCTCAAGCAACAGCTCAAACCTACAGTATCTATGTGACATATCAGTTACCAAGCACCTTCAAGGGCTTCTCGTCTGGTAAAACATCCCTCATGGGGCGTACGGATAGCAGCAATTCTACAGTAGAATATCAAGTGTACCGGAATATTACTGGAAGCGGCATAACAGCCTGTGGTAGTACCATTGCTGTATCAAGCGGAAATGTTGCTTCTTGGCAAACAGGAATAGCAAGTGGAGCAGCCGACCCATCAACCTGTGGATTCGCTGCTGGGAATAGTATTGTATTCAAAATCAACGTCATTGCAAGTCAGAACGCCAGTGCCTACGTTGGAAACCTAAACTTCACCTTTAACAATCAGTAACTTCGCCGGCAATTCATAGTTTTTATGGTAAAATATACTTAGAATCTTGTCACGTGAATAGGCAGCTGAGGTGCAAATAATAAAAAAGAGAGACATACATGAGGTGGGGATACCTAATGGTTCGCGACCGATTGAGCGGTCTTATCATCATGTACACCAGAACCATGCATCTACCGACAATCGCAACTCAGAGTCGGATCTGTCCATAGAAACATCTGGCATGCTCCGTCCAAAATTTTTGAAAGCATTATCTCGCTCAAAGATACTGCTGAAACAGATGTTCTGCAGTATCCGTAAAAGTCCGCATATACGAAATCGTAAAGTTTTATCGGTGAGCGGTTTGGTTATGGGTATCACACTACTTACGCTGTTTCAGTTTTATCAATCAAAAACTACCTATGATCTCGGTCCAGCTGCATCGTTACTCTCTCCTATCAGCCAACCCATGGCCCAACGAACAAAACACGATATACTTCAGCAAAAATATACGTTCAACGAAGGGTATATAGCATCCACTCCAGGAGTAATACAATCCCCCGGTCCCAAAATAACTGCTACAGCATTTGCGGATGCGTCTAAAGGGATAACGTTATCTGATCCCGCTAACAAAACTACTTTTACACTTAAACCAAAGTTTGAACTCTTGAGTGGAAAACAGGACGGTAATCGAATAGTCTATCCTCTATCTAGAAGCAAGGGTTGGTTAGTATACGGCATGCATAGTACAAGCGTTAAGGAAGATGTCCTGCTAACAGAATCTCCAGGTGATGAGATGAGGCTCACATACACATTGGAGTTAGAGGAGGGTTCCGAAGCGCGGGTAGAATCTGATGGATCAATCGGGATATACGGTAATAAGATGCTATCAGGTGAGGTTGCAACGGGCTCACAACAAGATGAAGAACTACTTAAAAACGCGCGCAATAATTCAGAAAAAGACACCCTGCTATTCAGCATACCTGCGCCAGTAGTCATAGAAGCCAACAAAAAACAATCTGCAGTAAAATCTCATTTTGAGTTGAAAGATGAGACGTTAACTGTTGTATCGAAAGGCCTGGACACCGCTAACTATCCTCTAACTATCGACCCGAGTATATACGTAGAAACCGCTGAAAAATTTATGCAAGGTAACAATGATTCGAACATAGATTTCGATGTTGCAAACACGCTTATTCAAAAAGGTGAGACTACAGGAGCAAGGTTTGATAATATGACCTCAACCACTGCCCTCCCTAGTGCTCGATGGAATCAAGGTACTGCAGTCGCCGGTGGTTATACCTATGCTATCGGGGGCAATAACGGCACGACAAATCAATCCTCAGTTCATTGGGCAAAATTTAACACCAGTACATACAGCATTAGCAGCCCTAATCCTGGCGATGGTGTATGTGCGAGCTGGTGCACAAATAGCAATTATAATCTACCAGCACCGAGAACTGCCCTAACAGCAGTCACATATAGCGGGTACTTGTATGCAATTGGGGGTGAGGATGCAAGTTGCACAACGGGTAACGGGACTGGAGACAGTGGAATATGTAACACGGTTTATGTTGCAAAACTTGGCGCAAATGGAGAGCCAAGTCTTTGGCATCCAACAGACACCAACAAAGCAAACTGGGTATATTGGTACCGTTCCGCAAATCTTAGCTCAACCAGAAGTTATACCGCGGCAGTTGCGTATCAAAATCAACTATATTTGATCGGCGGGAAAAGCCATCTCGATTTAGGTGGCGTGACAACCGTAGAATCTGCAGAAATTTTACCCACCGGCGACATAACTACTTGGTCAACTTCAGGTATGTCTAACCTTCCTGTTGGAGCTGGACGACAGCATCATTCTGTTGAAGTGTATAACGATCGTATTTATGTTATCGGCGGCGTAGACGGTACTGTCACAACCAGTAACATTGTCGGTACTGTGTTTTATACAAGGCTTGTAAATGGCCAGATGAACGGCTGGTCACAAACAAATTCACTTTCTGCTCCTCGCATGACCTGGGGTGGTAGCTTCACGACCGTGTCGGGAGGACATGTATACCAAACTGGTGGCTGTTCGGCCGTAAATGCTAGTGGCTATTGTACAACGATCGAACAATCTACTCAGTTCGCAAGCATCAATATGGCAGGTAATCTAACTCCTTGGAGAACCATGAGTGGTGTCAATAATCAGTTTATCGGCCATAGTCTCGAAAGTTGGAATGGAGCAGTATACCGACTAGGTGGCTGCAGTGCTCAAGACGGCACTACTGGTAACTGTACAACTACAACTTCGACCAATGGATATGCGCCGATAAACCCTCCCGGAGATATCACTCCTGTCCGCACCTCCAGCATCAGTGGGAGCGGTACATGTACAGGCGCTAATCCATATGATTGTCATCTCTCACCAGTCGGCGACAATGCTGCCCAAGGTGGCCAATTGCTCGCATCAACGATTGTTATGAGAGGCTATATGTATGTCATGGGTGGTTGTGTAAACGTTGGATGTACTAACTTATCAGGTAATGTTTCGTACGCGAAGATCGCAGCTGACGGTACTTTATCAAAACCAACTACGTGTGTAGGCTCCTACTATGGCGCATGGTGTGTCGATATTACAAAT
The DNA here is from genome assembly GCA_039916485.1 of Saccharimonadales bacterium (SeqCode). Lineage (GTDB taxonomy): Bacteria > Patescibacteriota > Saccharimonadia > Saccharimonadales > Saccharimonadaceae > JAPUDQ01. Next base: position 42,909 of record JBDSLH010000004.1, read on the forward strand.
CGTATCAACGGCACAACAGGAATCGCGGCTGCTGGTATCGCGACATACGGTAATACTATCTATCTTGTTGGAGGAACAAATGGCACATCAAATATAAACACTATATATCGTAATAAAGTAAACGATAATGGTAGCCTACAGGGTACTTGGACATCACAAACGTTGTCGGGTGTCGGTAGTGTCGGTGCAAGTAGTGTTGCCCATGCATATGCATATGCGCGAGCCAATCCAAATGACGCAACCAACAATCCAGCAAATCTGTATATATTCGGCGGGTGCACAACCACCTCAGCCGCAAGCTGTACTGGTAGTACATATTCTACAGAGGTGTATAAATGTAACATTCAGTCAACAGGGGCGGTTTCTAGTTGTAGCACCTCCAGCCAGTTACAAATTGATTCAGAACCGGGTGTTGGAGGTAATCAAGGTCTCGGCTTACACTCGGGTGCAGTGTTTGCTAATTACATTTATCTTACCGGCGGCACTAGCCAGTCAACAGCAAATAGGGACTCTGTAATATACGCAAAATTTGATGATAGCAATAATGTGGTTGCAGCATCGGGGAGTATTTGGACTACCTCAGCATCAACCCTGTCTTCTGGTCGAAATGCCAGTGCTAGTTTTGGATATAATGGCTATCTATACGTGCTCGGTGGATTCAACAGCACAACGAGTACGGTGCATTCAAGTTTGGAAATAGCAAAAATAAATGCAACCGACGGGAGTATCAATGCTTTCAGCACATCAAGCACAACTCTGAACACGCGGTGGGGTATGACGATAGGCATGTCAAGTTCAATGGTATATATTCTTGGTGGATGTTCAAGTGGAGCAGGCACGGGAGCTTGTTCCGCTTTCGATGCTTCCTTTAGAACAATACAAATACACAACAATGAAAGTGGCGCACCAGAAAGCTACTCTGCTGCAACAAACTTATTTAACACTGATCGTCTTGCTGCCAGTGCAGCTGTACTTAATGGTTATATATACATAGCCGGAGGGTGTACAGACAGTGCTACCTGTAATACTGTTACGAGCAATGTGCAGTACGCGCCGTTGGATTCGTCTGGCACTGTTGGGACATGGTCGGGTACTACCGGAAGTCTCCCCTCCGCAAGAGCTTGGGGACAACTTGAAGTAGCCGGTAACACATTGTACTTTATTGGCGGCCAAGACAATGCTCAAGTACCCTCTGCTGACGTGTACTATGCTACACCATCAAGCGGGAATATAGCTTCTTGGGCAACTGCTACAAATAGTTTACCAGCAGCTCGGACGCAACACAGTGCAGCTGTGTGGGACAACAGAATATTTGTGACGGGCGGCAAAAATTCAAGTGATGTTGCACAGAACACAGTATATGTTAGTCAACAACTCAACAGTGGCGGTAATATCACCAGTGGTTGGACAACCGCAGGTGCATTTGATGTGGCTCGCAGCGGCTTAACTGCTATCGCCTATGCAAACAATCTGTACGTACTCGGCGGGTATACCGGCTCAGCTCATTTGAGTGATGTCCAGCATGCGAAAATTAATGCCGATGGTACACTCGGAAGCTGGACGTTCACAACGAGTCTTCCAATGCCGATCCAGCAAGCTGATGGGTTTGCAGCAAATGGATATATGTACTTATTTGGTGGTAGATCCGGGCCTACGGTAAATGACTGTCAAGATCGAACTTATGTCGCACCTATCAGTGCCAATACATCTATTGCGAACGGCAATAACCCAACCGGTCTTGGCTCATGGTTTGAAGCTAGCGCGACCTACGGCGGTGTACGTTATGGTATTGCAACCACATATTATGACGGTAAGGCTTACCTTCTTGGTGGAGGTTGTGCCGAAATACTAAACAAGTCTCAGTCATTTACAACCCCAGGTAACTACACGTTTACTCCTCCAGAAGAGACAACCACGCTGATCGTCGAAACATGGGGTGGAGGAGGTGGTGGTGGAACTGGTCAAAACGGAAGTGGGAACGCCGCAGGTGCGGGAGGAGGAGGAGGTGGGTATGCTCGTGGTAGCTTACCTTCTACCCCAACATCCTACAATCTGACTGTCGGTGCTGGTGGTACAGGCGGTACACCGGGTACAAATGGTGGTAGCTCTTGGTTTAATAGTACGGCTACTATATTTGCTGCGGGTGGTGTCGGTGCAAGCTGGGGGCCGACCCTAGGATTGGGTGGTACGGCAAATATAGGGAGCGATGCGGTCTACAATGGTGGTAATGGTGGTACTGGGTTCACAACCGCAACACCGACGAATAGACGTGGTGGAGGTGGTGGTGGCTCCGCATTCTACAACCTCAATGGTAATAATGGAGCCAATGGTGGATCTTCAGCAGGTACAGGTCTAGGAGGTACTGGTACAGGTACCGGAGGTAACGGAGGAAGTGGTACTGGTAATGGTACAAATGGTGGCGTTCCTGGTGCTGGTGCCGGTGGTGGTGGGTATCAGGGTACTGGTGGTACTGGTGCCGCAGGACGTGTTATTGTCTACTACGATGAGTGGAGTGACCTTGTCTTGACTGGGAACAACCGTGTGACCGTAGCGACATTGGCGTCACAACCGCAAATCTCACGCTATTCAATCATGTTTGACACTGATACAGATGTATTTCCAACCAACTGGTTACTAAACGGTGTTGATAACTCAATCGGCGCAAAATGGAATCTTAAATATCGTTCAATGACCAATAATACAACCCTATGTACCTCACCTGCAATGACTGCATGGGGACAAACCACTGTGTTTGGTGACGTAACACTGGGCACACCTGGCATATACATACCTAAAAATAGCGCAGGTGTAGATACGGATTGTGCTCGATACTATTACTTCTCCGTCGAAGTTGATAGCTCAAAGGCATATGGCTATCCGGAGGATATTACTCGTGGTCCAACTATTACCGATCTCACATTGCAATTTACAGCTGATCCTAGTAAACGCCTCCTCCATGGCCGTACATTTACCGGGGGCCTTCAACAACCTATTGATACGCCATACTACACACAATGATGAAATACCGAGATCACTCACTGAACTATGTCCCTCGAAGCACGAAACGACCGGCTGCTCGACCTACTGAAGCTCCTCCTCATATAGAAACAGCAGCAGAGCGTCAAGATGACGATCCATTCCTGCGTCGTCATAGCAATGACAGTGAGCCCCTCATCAATGTCAACGATACTGAATCACGTATACAAAGATTAAAAGATGGGCTAGGCACCCTCGCGCACGCTGGTGCTCATATTACTGCAACTCGCATTGCACCAACAGCTAAAAAGCATGCCAAAAACATCACCGTGCGCGTGCGATCTGATGCGGCACATCGCGTACCTCGGCTTACAACGCGTGTTAAAAAAATACACTCTAAAAGCCATGTATCGATTAAGAAAATTATTATTGTGCTAGCAATATTCTTAACCGGGTATTATGCAGCGACACATCTGGGCATACCACCAAAAAAAATAATGCAACAAACAGGAGGAACATCTGCCCAACCTGTAGGTGGTACATCGCCGGCATATAACACCTTACTTCCTCCAGACACTTCTATAGAAAAACTAGGCGGTTGGCAGCGAGTCAGCCCACCAGATGGAAACCCTGTATTTGCCTACATAGATACTGTGGACCGGATCCAAATTACCGTAAGCCAACAACCCCTTCCTGATGATTTCTCTAGTGACCCAGATAAAGAAGTGAAGGACCTTGCTTTGGGATTTAATGCTAGCAATAGGCGCGTAGCTGATGACGCCACTGTTTACTTTATCGGTACATCCACAAAAGGACCACAATCTGTAATATTAGCGAAACAAAAAACATTAATTCTTATCAAATCAATGGCACAGATAAAAGACGCTTCATGGTCACGTTATATAGCATCATTACAGTAGCTATTCGGCGTTGACAACTTGTAGGTCAACAGCAAGAACCGCAGAATTCTTGGCGTTTGCGCACGTAACGGTAACTGGCCACTTGCCTACAGGTCGAGAGGTTTCTACCGTCCATGCCCAACTAGCAACCCCGTACTCATCTGCTTTTTTAGGCACGAGGCCTGAATCAGCACTTGCCTGTTTGTCATACTCTACACGGATCGAACATGCGGCAAGAGGATTTGTTTTTATGATCAGAGATGCATTTTTGCCAAGAGCTACTTTGTCAGTAAATGATTGTGAGGATATACCTACTTTTACTGTATCGTCTACTTTTTGAGGTGTGGTCTTGGGAGCTACGGGAGTTGGAAGCGGCGTCTCGTCGGCAATCACGGATGCGTTCTGACCGGAATACCATGCATAACCAACGATACCCCCAACAACCATAAGCCCGATTACAAGCACTGAAGAGAGCGTCACAATAATTCGTTTTTTCACTTTGTCACGGTGATGAATACCCTTCGCTGAGTTATATGTCGTACGACCGGATTTAAGATCAAGTGCCATTCCCTTAGTATACCAAGTCAGCTACGACTTCTGACGATACTCTTTTTCGCCGACGTACAATGTCGCAACGACCAGTACAGAGATAACAATTGTTAATGCCACAATCATCGTCGGATACGTACCGTTCCACCCACTCGGCGACAAATGATCAACTAAAATACCGAGAAACGCCCATAGTACTGCAGCCCCATAGATCCAATCTACGTGTCTGTACATCATGACAAGCGCGAAGCCAGCTGCAGCAATCACCAGTCCAACGGCCCAAGTTCCCCGATGACTCGTAAATGTAGTCCAGTTCATACTCACCAACCAGAGCATAATATTGCCGACAGTCGCATATGTCACCCAGCCAAAATACAGGCTAAATGGCACACGGATAAACACCGTATCACGAGCTGCCAGGGTATCGTTCGAAATATATCCCGTGATCCGTACAAGGGTATACAGGATAGCAATTATGAGAACTACACTTAGCCAGAAGACTTCGAGGACCAATGAAAGTACCCACAACACATTAAGCACTGTGTTGAGTATAAAAAATATACTGATTCGATTGAGAGATAGCTCACTGATCGATGAATCTTTACCGCGCATTGTAGAGAATTGATAGATGACATAGGCCCATAATCCGATGAAGATAAAGATCCATATGATGGAAACACTGTCCGATGCGGCCAATAAGTTTGGATATTTGTCTGAAAGGCGTACATTATCTCCATCATTTGCGGCAAGGAGTGATGTTATCGCATTGAAAAAAACTACGCCTGTCAATGCGAGTATCGCAGCGAGCTTCAGACGCACGTCTTCTTGAGTCTTAGTAAATAATTTCACAACACGTTCCATATATGTTTCAGTATACTCGAGTATATTGAATTGCCAATAGGTTCAGTATAGAGCCTTCAGTACGCTGCATATTTGTGGATAGTCACCCTAGCGGTACCTCTTAGGCTATGAGATCGTTGAATTTTGGCTGATCATACCCTTGGATCTTATGAGTCACTCCATCTTTTTCGATGACGCTAAATGGTGTCCCGATCATGCCGTCATTGACCTCCAAAAACTCAGTCATAGCAGTGTCATCTTCATCGACTACTTTTTTCGTATATGGCACGCCTTTCGAGTCTAGCCACTGCATTAGAGCATGACAAACCCCACAGTGTGTTGTTGAGTAAATCGTAATATTCATAGTATCCTCTGTGTTAATGATTATTTGTGAAGTAAAATATATACACTTTACTTTACAAACTTAACTATTAAGTATAGTATAGTATATAAAGTATGAAGTCAAGTAATTCCAACTACAGATCTTTCAAACTCGCTGAGGTTACCACGTACCAGTCAGGTGTGGCACAAGCGCGGGCCTTTCGTATTGTCAAAAATCATACCGCGCATTTCTTGAAAGACTATAACCTGACCTGTATGCAATGGTTTACGATAGGTACGGTTCTTGACGCTGGCTCAGATGGTATACGAATCAGTGATCTAGCCAAAGAACTTGACACCACACTCGCTTATATGACAAATACCATCAATTTACTTGAATCACGTGGCATACTACTCAAAGTTGCTCATGAGTATGATGCCCGGACCAAACTCGTATCAGTGAAGCCTACCTACCGTAAAACCTGTCATAAAATCGAACGAGCATTGCGACTACGATTACGAGAAGTCCTCTATGAAAACATCGATCATGATGAGCTCGAGATATACGTGAGTGTCCTCTACAAACTTGGTCAACTACGCTAGCTGACATTCAGAACTACGTGGGCCTCGATATCATATTATTTTTGCAAGGCTTGTTTTTTACGTTCAATTTTTTTATCACTTAGGTCTTCAGCTTCGAGCAGCATTTTGTCACTAATATTTGCCTTCTTGATCAAGGCATCAAGTTTTATATTCATAGCCATATTATCTCGGTTCTGTGTGTTCTGAATAATAAAGACTATTAAGAACGTAACAATAGTAGTTGATGTATTGACGATCAGCTGCCATGTTTCTGAAAATCCAAGGAGTGGTCCACTCGCTGCCCAAAAAACAAGTAGTGCCAGCGCAATCACAAACATCCATGGTCGCCCAATCCATGTTGAGATTTGAGTGCTAAACCGAGTAAACATGTCGGGTTTGTCTGTTTTATTTTGTGCCATTGTCATCATCTCCCTTTATACACCCGTAATAATACGCGTGTATGATCAGCCAATCTGTGAGTCAGGTTACAATTTTAAGTACATGGTTATTGTTCCCACGAGAAGTCAGCATTGCCAAAATGTCCGTAACGAGCTGTTGCCTCATATATTGGACGTTTGAGCTGTAGTGTATCGATGATCCCGCGCGGGGATAAATTGTATTGAGTAACAGATTGTTCTTTACCGTCGACCACTGCGGTTGCTTGCAGTGGCTGATCATAGCCTATGGCGTAGGCAAGATAGACGTATACTTCTTGAGCCTTATATTTTTTGAGATAATCGATTGCTATCTTTCGGGCCATGTAGGCGGCAGATCGATCAACTTTGCTAGGGTCTTTACCACTGAAAGCACCGCCTCCTATTGGTATGCGAGGCCCATAATTATCTACAACAAGTTTACGTCCGGTTAATCCTGCATCAGCATCAAACCCTCCAATGTCCCAATCACCAGCAGGGTTAATGTGCAATGATACGTCATCTTCAACTTTTGTCTTGCTGTGATCCTGTATCCATGTCGTCACTACATCGTGTAGTTTCTGCTTTGGTGCGTTTTGAAAACTAGCAACAACTGATGTGATGACGCTATCCTTCGTTGTCACCTGTGTCTTTCCATCATACGGCCAGGCCTTATATAGATACTGGTTGAGCCGACGCGACAACACAACTTCAAGCGGTAAGTGTTCTGAAGTTTCCGAGGTTGCATAGCCAACCATGATGCCTTGGTCACCAGCACCACCCGTATCCACACCCTGAGCAATCTCCGGACTTTGTTCGGAAACTCTGATAATTATTTCAACCTCACCAGCAATCCGTTTTACGATTGCAGCTATATCAACCTCGACACCAGATGTTACTTCTCCGGTGACAAACACCGTCCCATGACCGCCAGCAACATCGATAGCCACCCGAGCATCTTTGTCATTCTTTAGATAGGCGTCCAGAATAGCGTCAGAAATTTGATCACAAATCTTATCAGGATGTTTCGGTGACACACTTTCGGCTGTTTTATATATTGACATTTAAAATACTCCTTTATACGTATCATTCCATCCTCATAGAACAATAAAAGGAGCATACAGCTATCTTATCTGTCCCATACGGGCTAGAAGGGGCACCGTTTTTGCATTCATGAAGAGGCTGGTTGCCGGCGGGTCATAGAGCTAGTTCTCTCTCCGCACTCGTGATACGTGTTGTTAATGTATACCTCAAGTATACCATGTGGTTGATAGCCGACTATAGGCTAAAGAGTTACGTACTGTATGCTACTAGAAATCTGCAATGACTAGTTTCTTCATCTGCATCATTTTTGCATATGCATCAGGTCGTTGCATGAGCTCTCCCATGTTCTCCGGAACTACTTGCCAGCTCAGACCAAATTGATCTTTACACCAGCCACATTGTTCAGATTCTGGCACGGTTGATAGCTTGCTCCAGTAGTAATCAATCTCTTCTTGATCCTTACAGGTGATTGCAAATGAAATTGCTTCACTAAATGTAAATTCGGGTCCTGCGTTGATAGCAGTAAACTTTTGTCCTTGTAGTTCAAACTCTACAACCAGTGGTTTGCCTGCTAGGTCTAACTGGAAATCAGCCAGTCCTTCTTCTTTACTATTAGGATAGTTCTGGACTGACAATATGTTGCTGTCAGGAAAAACACTCACATAGTACTCAGCTGCTTCTTTGGCGTTACCGTTGAACCAGAGGTTAGGTGTAATTTTTTGAGACATACGCACTCCTATTACTTATTACTCCATAGTAGCAAACTACTGATAGTTACGCTGTATTATGTGCCACATTATTCCACATAAAGTAAGAGGCGCTTTCGCGCCTCTTGTCTGATGGAAGACTTGCACCCACAGATGTAATCTACTAACTAACAAAGTACCAGTAACTTACTAACTTGATCGATTACATATATAAAATGTGCTGTATCACTTGGTCTTCCTACTCCCAATATAATCCTGTTTTTATTGTAAATCAAGACTTTTTGTGTAGAATTTTCATGTATTTTTGGCAACAATAAATCCCTGTACCTATACTTGATAGAGGTCGTTCAGGTATACTGCTTATATGACGACCAAACAAATTTCTAGCGGTGTTGTACATGAAATTCCCCAAGATTTATATGTAGCGCTTGTCTCTGATGAGGCAGTTCTTGAACGCTGGGAAGATTTAACCCCACTCGCTCGAAATGAATGGATATGCTGGGTTATATCAAATAAACTTCCCGAAACTCGGTCTAGCCATATTGATAGAATAGTAACCGAACTACTCGAGGGCAAGCGTCGCCCTTGCTGCTGGATGGGATGCAATCATCGAGATAAAACTGGTAAATAGTTTTCTACGGATGCCAGATACTATCACGAGTATTATAGAGTTATGAACATCGAATTACTGCCCCTACACGAAGCTGTTTCAAATTTTAACTTTTTAGTTGCTATAGGACTCTTCATTTTCTATCTATTCGTTGAGATGCTCGATTCATCGTTAACATTTTCACTCACTCAACATAAATCACTCAGATCAGCAGTCGTCACGTTTATTTTATACACCACTCTTGCTGTGGAGATTGCAGCAGTGGTTTCAAATTATTTATATGTGTTTCCTCTGGCACTTGGTGCAGCCCTTGGGTCCTATCTCGTCGTCGAATACGAGAAGAAAAAGCGTCCGATAAAAAGCTAGTTAGCTGTAAGATGTATTACCTGTAGTAACTGTTTGAGAGACAGCGATTAACTATTCGTTCGAGTCTTGAGATATGCTCGGAGTAATATCACTGCACCAAGTGCACTCACGGCTGAAACAATAGCAATTAGTAGGAGTGTATTTACGCCAGTCTCCGCCAGAAGGGGTACGCTGGTAGTAGGTGGTGTCGGAGTTGATGGCCCCGAGGCTATAGGAGCACACGTTGATGTTGATATTGTGTCAGAACTTGTTGAAACGGTACCGCCGAACGCTAGTGCTTTGCCCGTCCATGTTACATTGTTACCGCTCGTTATCCCAGGAGCAGCAATAATTGTACCCCTAAACGTAGAATTTGCTCCAAGGGTCGATGCCTGTGTTGGAGTCCACCATACATCACACACAGTTGCACCATTACTCAAAACTACCTGCGAGTTCGCACTTGTTGTTAGTGCTCCGTCCATTCGGAATATATACGTACCCGCTCCATCAAGGGTGATCGTACCTCCGCCACCTATACTGGCCGCACCCGTAATACAGTACACACCAGGTGTATAGACACCAACTGGTCCGTGGGTAGTATCAGAAGCCAGGTCGATAGGACCAGGGGCGAAGTTAAACGTACACGGCTGTGAAGCTAGTGCACTAAGCGCCACACCTTGGTCGATGCCGGCTTGGTTATATGTAGAGTCAGCAACATGGGTGTTGCCATTGACGGTTGGTTGCATCGCAGGGCCAGATGTGTACCCCAGATCACCTGTCAGTGTCGTCCCACCTGTTGTGTTCACGTAACTGTCAGATAGTATGACAAACGAGTCAGCGGCCCCGAGGAGTGGAGATGTTGCCGCCTGTACCACAGATGCGCCCACAAACAGTGAGAGCACAAATGATAGTACGATCGTGCCTTTTGCAAAGCTTGAAATCCTATTAAAGTGTTTCATATGTTCAAGCCTTCTTCAAATTTGAGATTATGTCTAAATTATAGTATCTTTCGCCTCCTAACCTTAGCACACATCCTAAAATTACTAGCATTAGCGCAATGGTAACCTGACATACCGTGACGAATTGTTATTATTTTGGTGCTTTTAGTTGCTTCACCTGATCTTTGCACCACCATGACCAAACATCATGTTGGTCATTTGTTGATTCGTTGACGAACTCACGCCATGTTAGCCACTTGTATGCTGATACTTCCTCCGGATTTGGATTTGGTTCGGCACTTGCTCGTGCATAAAACACCGGACAAAATTCATTTTCGATGATGCCATTATACGGAGGTGTTGTATATCGAAAGTTGGGCAGTTTCACTTCAACATCAGTGACCTCTATACCGAGCTCGTACATTGCCCGTCGCCTGATGGCATCGTCAAATGATTCACCAGGGCCTGGGTGTCCACAGACGCTATTTGTCCATACCGATGGCCAGACTTTTTTGCTGTTTGCCCTTCGAGTGACTAAAACTTTACCATCTTCATTAAAAATATAACAAGAAAATCCTAAATGTAATTTAGTAATACCAGTATGACTCGCTAACTTTTCACCGGTTTCACCCGTCGGGTTGCCTTGTTCGTCTACAAAAACTATATATTCCATATCATAAGTATACTATCCTACCAGGCGTGTGCTTGTTCGTACTTGAAGTCTAATACCCTGGGTCATCATGGTTGCTTGCAAAGCTCTGCAAGCTTAATAGTAGTATTAGCATTACGTATAGTTACAGATTGATACGCCTTAGTACTGACAATTTTGCTATAGCGTGTGCGACTAAATGTCTCAATAGGCGCAGACCAAAAGATTATGGGGTGGTACGCAGCGACTTGTTCGTATTCTGGCTTTGCCTCACCCACCTCTTCCATTATTTCTTCCGCTCTTTTTGGAGCAATCACATATATAGCGTTATGTTTGCCTTCACCTCTATTCCACCAATGAGGGGCATGTTCTAACGATTCCAGTAATTCAGCAGCTGTAATAACTGAACATACTATATGAAAACCAAATGTCTTTTCCATCTCCGCTTCGCACATTTCAACCAGTTTGACCTTGTTAGTCTTGGTCGTTTCAAAGATCACATTGCCCGAGTTAATATATGTAGCAACATTTTTGAAACCTACCTGTTCGAAACAACTTTTAAGTTCAACCATCGGCACTTTATTGTTGCCGCCAACATTTATGCCACGGAGCAATGCGATATATTTCATATAGTAATTATAGATCAGTCGTTAGGTCTTTGGTTTGAAAGAGGTGTTGTGGATGCTGCGATGCCAATTGCTACAGCAATTACCACCGCATTTTTAATAATATATTGGCCTTCTAACGTAGGGACCATAAATGATTGCCAAGTGTATTCTGGGACAAGCACGAGTGGTGAACAAACTATAACCATATGGAATAGTAGGAGCGGTATAACGATTCTTGTCAGCTTTGGGAATAGAAATAGTATTCCGACAATACATTCTAATACAGCGATGGCATAAAACAGAGGCTCAAAGTACTGCATACCAACAGTTTTAGCTGTTAGCGCCTCTGCGAGAGGGCTAGCTGGACTCAAACCAAGTAATTTGATGAAACCAAACCAGAAAAATATAAGAAAGATAGAAAATCTAGCTACTGGCTGAAACGTTCGGTTAAAAAACGCGATTAACTTTAGATCGAATGCCTGAATGTCTATTTTTTTATGTTTCATGTATGTACTCATTAAAGCAAAAACACTCTGTTTTCACAAAGTGTTCGTGTACTTAAGGCACCTGTTACTTTAGATCACTTATCTTTGAAAGAACATTTACATAATTTGCGAGTTCTTCATGAGTAATCTTTTCATACAATCGTTCTCTAAGGTGACTCCTCAGATGATTTTCAATTTCGTTACATGTTTTATTATAACGTGGATTTACAGATACTAATTTCGTCCGAGCATCATATTTGTGCTCTCTCTTATTCAGTATATCTCTTGATTCAAGTAAATTGACTGTTGTGGTCATATAAGCAAGTGTAGTATCGAGTTTCTTTGCCAGATCACTGAGGCGGATGCCTTCTTGCCCTGAGTCTAATACAGTGCCAATGGTAAACCACTGCATACAACTTAGATTGTAGTCACGGAGAGCATGAGCAGTATGGAGTTTAACAATACGGTATGCGCTTGCTTGAGTCACCCCTGAGTGGTAGGTTGTAATTTTACTTAATGCTGACATAAGTTATATAAAATATAATATGGATACTACTATATTCCTTGTTTAGCGCCCGGTTGATACACAACAACCAACACATTGATATTAGGATTATGGTGATCGTGGAAGAAATATGTTCCAACTTTATCAAACCTGACTCGCCATGCTTCATTCGCACCAAAATCACCTGAGTTAGTAGCGCTTATGTGCTCGTGCTCAGTACCACCCTGACCAAGTGCTATACGATGCTTGTTATCATCTTTTGTATTAAACTGTAATACCTGACCGACCGTAAGATACACTTCTTCAGGTGAGGCTTTGTCAGCAAACAGATCAATATTTTTATCTGCCTTCACGGTACTTAGTGACGAATCCGTTACGATACTCGCGTTTTGCCCACCTCCGTGATCTGAATTAGTGACATGTGTTTGGTCATCGTCATGATGACTTACTTCAGTGGCTTTATCGTGATCCATCATACTTGATATTGCGAAAGTCGTACCAAATCCTACAAGTAACGCTGCTGCTATAATCACAGTGATAAACATTTTGCTGCTATGTAATAATTTCATATACTCTCCTACTCAGTAACGATGACTTTAGCTTTCATAAAAGGGTGCGGTTCACAAAAATAAGTAAATTCGCCTGATTTATCGAAGGTAAATTTCAGTTCTTCACCATTTCCGATCAACTTACTGTCTTCAACTTTACCAACACTGTCATCATCAAAAATAACATTATGCTTGGCCGTATCTTGATTTTTCCACGTTACCGTCGTACCTTTTTTGACAGTAATTTCTTTCTGTTCAAATTCTAAGTCATCCATAACAACAGTATTTGGCGCAACCATCATAGTATCTGAATTGTTACTAGAGTTTTTGTTATCCATATTCATCGAGCCCATGTCATTTGATCCTGAGTTATTGCGATTTACTGCGAATACTCCCAAGCCCACAATGACTAGAGTTACGATGGCTATGCTAATTACTGATGATTTGTTCATTTTATATTCCTTTCTAAATTATATTTGGTGCAGAAAGGGTGTTTGCCACCCTTTCTGCGTTCTCTAATACGTTATATTAACCATTTACATATTACTGCATTGATGCAGAACCAGAGAACTTGTCTGGGCTTTGCTTGACGATCGCACCAGAAAGAGTGTTTGCAATTGTACCAATCTGTGTACGTGCATCACGTTCCGCTTGGTATGATCCCTCTAAGTCGCCAGCACCGTACTTGTCGACTGCGCTCTTAAGAAGTCCGACGTGCTCAGTAATTAACTGTGCAACGGCATCTTTTGGTAGGTTAGGGTTCGCGCCACTAAAGAATGTTGAAATCGCATCGACATAACCGTTTAGGTTCGTAACTGCTTTTTCCATTCCAGCTGTATCACCGGCTTTTGCAGCTACTGTGTAGTCTACAAAGAAACCGATGTGGCTTGCCCAAATTTCTTTGAACTTAGCGCCAGCTTCATCACCATACACACTGCCGACTGCAGCTGAGATGTCATCGGTATTTTGACCGAGTGATCCAGCGGCTGCATCGAAGTTCCGAGCACCATCAAATCCAGCACGAGTTGCTGCTGAAGCTAACGACACGTGTTCTTGCTGAAGACCGTTGAGTAATACTCTTAGATCAGCTGCTTTAGTATCTGCTGTTGGAGCATTACTTGAAACGCTAGCATTGCTTCCTTCATCGTGCATTTGATCCTTTAAAGCGTATCCACCTACGCCACCTAGTACTAGTGCAACAACTGCGGCAACCGCAATCATTGTGTTTTTATTACTATCTTGCATAAAACCTCCTATTAATTGGTTATGTACTTTGTACTATATATGCATTAGTTAATAAAGTAAAGTATATTTTATCATTTTGTAATCTACCATACACTTTTACTGTTAATTCTAAACTTACACTCTAGTATCTCACTATCTGTAAGTGACTCTTATGAGCGAATCGTAGGGTATATTACTTTTTGTTCTGATATTTTAAAACGTAAATTCGAACAATACATGCGATCAATGTAATTATATAGAAGTACCACACGTACTTAAACCAGCCACTTTGTAAGTGTTGGCCAAGCTGCAAACTATGAATTGCTATCAGCAGAATCGAAACATCAGAAATAACAGCCATATATTTCCACCAAGTCTTTTTACCAAAAAACCGCTTTGACTCAAATGTGAGTAAGCCTGCAAGACCTATTACTCCGAGCGATACAAACATAACATCCGCTGAGCTGACGTAATCAGTATAACTTCCTGGAGGCAAGCCACTGCCTTGACGGTATAACTGGGCAATTAATAATGCTGGGTGCAGTAAAATAAGTGCTAAAACCGCAGTACTGGTTATTGTAAATGATCTTTTAGTACTGGCGCCCGGGAACCACGTGTCTCTTATAAAACCACTCACGTAGTGCACCCACATAAGCGAAAAAGCAATTAACCCAAAAAGTGGAAAGATTGTTAAGGCGCCTACATTATCTAAGCTCCAATTTAACTGTTCCCCCCATATGTATATTGCTAACATTGAAACTAGCCCATACAGCGACCATAAAATAGTATCTAGTCTTTTATTGTTTTGGGGCTGTATATCTTGCATAATTTTAGTATATCCTACACTTCATTAAATGATAGCTATTTTTTGAATTATTGCTTGAGTTGAAGTATGGTACAAACAATCCATACCGATAGCGCATCAAAAACAAAAATCCTGTGTTATCACAAAGTGCTACTATATTTACCCTCGGTGAGTACGTCACCAGAGCGATTAGCTTGAATCAGTCTAAGTTGACAGTTTCTAAACATAGACGGGCCCGAGCAAACAATTGATGTTCGGATGATTTGACCCCTCATTTTCTTCTGGAAAATGACATCCAGTAAGCCAAAAATCGCTAATCATGTCTCCTATTCGCCCGTCTTGGATATGCTCCATACACACATCTCGTTCTTTTCCTTCCTCGGGAAATTCAGGTACGTCCATATGATGAGTCATAGGTTTGTCATTTAAGCTTATCTCTCCATATGGAGGTATTTCTGGATTAAGCGGACCGATATTCTTATTCATGCGATAGTTCTCCAATTATTTTATCGATACGACGTGTTTTTGTGACTAGGGCTTTTGCTTCTGCGACTTGTCGAGCGAATTCTTTCCGTTTCGAGTATATTTGCTTATCAAACACTTCGCTCAGGCTTGCACCCCGTAAAGCCTGATCTAGTTCATCGGGGATTTCGACAACTCTATACCCAGCATCCAGCTCGAGAGTCACCTCTACCGTGTCACCTGAGTCTACACCTGCTTGTAATCGATCTCGCATTGGGAATACCACCATGCACATCCCGTCCATCACCGTAGCTGTACTTTGATACGTATAGCCTTTGATAGTCACCTTGAGCGGAGCACGCTTATTGCCTCCGATTGCACGTAACACATCATCTGGGATCTCTATAGATGCATGCTTACCAAAACCTAATATCGTAGTGGCGTACGTCGTTTTCATTTTCTTACTATAGCAAATAGCTAACGTGTTCGGTATCGACGCAGTTTGGATCTCACCTTTATACTGACCAATTATTTTCTAGAACGGTTATTCAAATTCATTGATGCGCCAAACACTGCGATAGCGAGTAGCAGCAAAACAATACCTGCTACTTGCAGAATATCTATTCTCGCTAAGTATCATTGCCAAAAAGATACCGGGGAATAGTAGAGCAAATCCAATAGTCATAAACTCGCTGTGCTTCATTTTATGTAGTTTCTTCATGTGGCTAATTATAGCAAATGGTCGAACTCGAAGGTTGGCTTTTGCTATGATAGAAATGAAACTAAATAGTTCTAAGGAGAATCATATAATGGCAACTATCAATCCTTACATTAACTTCAACGGTAATGCCGAAGAAGCTTTCAGTTTTTACAAATCGGTGTTTGGCGGAGAGTTCGCTGCGCTCATACGCTTCAAAGACTTAGAGAGCCCTGAGTTTCCCGTACCAGAAAACGAAGCAACCAAAATTATGCGTATTGTTTTGCCTATCGGCGGAAACATTTTAATAGCCAACGACGTTCCTGAAAGCTTAGGACCTGTAAATGAAGAAGAGAATAGGTCTAAAATAGCGGTTAGTACGCAGAGCCGTGAGGAAGCTGACGAAATATTCACAGGTCTTTCCGAAGGTGGCACTGTTGAAATGCCTATGGGTGACAGCCCATGGGGCACATATTTTGCAATGTTTAGAGACAAATACGGTATTGAGTGGACGGTAGAATTCGATCCGCAGCAAAGTAAATAATTCTTATACTTGATCCATTAATAAAGAAATCCAGAGGATTGAATGCTTTCTGAATTTCTTTCAAATATACTTTTGGCTCACAACGATAGAGGACGTTATAACCGCAATAAAGCAAGATCTAGCCACGATTTAAGGGTTATTGTCCTGCTAAATCCATCAACTTAGTAGCAGTATTTTGGAGCTAACATGGATTGTTGAATTATGATTTGAGAGCAGACACTAATTTTTCAAAAGATCCTAGAGGGGCTCCTTTCATGTTGTTCTCTGTGATGAAAGAGCCTTGTGGGTTATCAAGAATAATAAGACTCGAATAGGTTTCAAGTTCTGGTATGAGTGAGTACCATGCCTTAACCTTTCGCATG
This sequence comes from Saccharimonadales bacterium (SeqCode), assembly GCA_039916485.1. Classification (GTDB taxonomy): domain Bacteria; phylum Patescibacteriota; class Saccharimonadia; order Saccharimonadales; family Saccharimonadaceae; genus JAPUDQ01. Next base: position 60,022 of record JBDSLH010000004.1, read on the forward strand.
AGGACAATTATCTTACACCGTTTCATTGCCTCTCGAATCAGCGATAGCGAGTATTCCTGTGTT
>JBDSLH010000005.1:0-53651 GCA_039916485.1 Saccharimonadales bacterium (SeqCode)
ATCGATACCTTCGAAGCTAGTTGCGACGTTTTCAAGATCACGCATACGCTCTACGAAGTTTTCCGCTGAGATGTTTCGTGCGCCAGGACGTGCTGCAGATAATGCGTCACAGACACGGACAATCAACGCCTCTGGTGTAGTTGCATCAATATCATCGTGGTGGGCTTCGATAGCGTGTGCGATGTCATCACTCATGCCATATTTGCGAGCAAGATCTGCTCCAATATGATGATGTTTACCTTCAATCTTGTGTGTGACGGCTTTACCGACATCATGGAGTAATGTGGCTGTCTTTGCTACACGAGTATCGGCTCCGATTTCTTCAGCAATCAAACCAGCCATATGTGCCATCTCGGTGCTATGTTTTAGGACATTCTGGCCATAACTGGTTCTGAATTTTAGCTCACCGAGTAGTCGGATCATCTCAACTGGGATGCCGACGACACCAACTTCACGTGCCGCATCTTCTCCTGCACGGGTAATCTCTTTATCGATTTCTTTTTGAGCTTTTTCAACGACTTCTTCGATACGTGCTGGGTGGACACGACCATCTTTCATCAACATTTCCAAGCTAATCCTCGCTACTTGTCGTCGAATAGGGTCAAATGAGCTAAGGATAATCATGCCTGGCGTGTCATCGACAAGGATATCGACACCGGTAGCTCGCTGTAGGGCTTGGATATTACGGCCTTCTTTACCAATGATACGGCCCTTCATCTCATCATCTGTCAATTTGACCGCAGTAACTGTCCGCTCGGCAGTTACATCAGAACTCATACGCTCCATAGCACTGACAAGGATGGTCTGTGCGCGCTCTTCGGCATCAAGCATCGCGTCTTTTTGTAGTTTTGATACCAGACCAATAAGATCTTGTTTTATATCACGCTCAGTCATCTGCATGAGCTTGTCAGCGGCATCTTTTTTGGTCAGTTTTGCAATCTTTTCGAGCTTATCTTGCTGCTTTGTGCGAATATCGCGAATTTCATCTTTGAGCGTCTCAACTTCATCCTCTTGAGATCGAAGTCTCTCAACTCGTTTATCGAGCTCGTCAATTTTGCGATCAAGATTTGTCTCACGATCAGCTATACGTGATTCAGATTTTTTGAATTCCTTTCGTCGCTCATCATCCTGACGTTTGACTTCATCAGCCAATTTTATTGCTTCATCTTTGGCTTTTAAGACTATGTCACTTGCCTTATGTTTTGCATTAGAGAGCAGTTTGTCTGCTTCAGCACCGGCGTTTGCCGCTTTTTTCTGGCTGTAGGCGTATGTTCCACCGGCACCCAAAAAAACTCCAATAATTGCTAGGAGTATTTCCATTGTAGTATCCTTTCGTTTATCGACTTTCGTACCAACTGGATGGACATCGCTATCACTTCTCTAGTCCGGCTGAGTATGTACGAAGGTCTGTCGTTTCAATTCATTATGATCATGGTGATCATACCTATTGTAAATCCTTTACTACCCGGAAGGCAATAATTATTTACGAGGACTGGTTATGCGAGGCTCAGCACCGTACTCAGGGAAAACAGACGTATCGTTTTCATTGTTTCTCAAACGAACAATTCCATCTGTAATCCAATCGTCACCACTGGACCCTACAATAGGTATCGCGAGTGAATACACAATTGAATTTGCCGTCGTCAAGCCAATACGCAGACTCGTAAAACTTCCAGGCCCTTTATAAACAATGAGACCAGAGAGTTGATTCCACGACGCATTATTTTTTTCTAGCAACAATTCAATCCGCTCAAGCAAGCCACGTGCCATATCTCTATTCGTTTGCCAATCATCACGTGCAATCTCTGTCTCATCGTAGAGCACAAGCTCAGCAACTAAGTCCGAAGTTTTAATTCCTAAAATCATAGTGTCATCCCCGTGATAGTCACTATGCGGGTCTCGTCTGTTGGCGTAGACTCGATAGAAATCTTGATAGCCTCGCGCGGTAGAACGGCGCTTATCGTACTTGCCCATTCAACAACAGTGATACAACCCTGGTCTTGTAGTGACTCAGCCAGTTCATACGACATAACACCCGCGTTCGTCAGTCGATAAAAGTCATAATGAGCTAAACGAAGTCCATCACGACAATGGTATTCTCGGCTAATGGTAAAACTTGGGCTCTGGATAGTATCATCTGCCCCGAGTCCAAGACCAAGACCTTGGACAAATGTGGTCTTTCCAGCACCAACATCACCAATCAGCTCTATACACTCTCCACCTTTTAGATGGCGAGCTACAGTAGCTCCAAGTTGTTTCATTGCGTTGCTCGTCGTAATATGCACGATAACAGTATAAATCATCACTCTTCTAATCTATACAACTCATGCTTATATAGGGTATGATGGTAGCAGCCAATGGTGGGATATATGAAGAGTAAAAACCGTCGTAAACAACCGGATATACATGAGGTCGTTGGATGAAAATTTCTGATCGACAGCTCGAGAAATTGCTTCTTGAAAAACACAAGACCGATCAAGAGAGCCTTGACGAGCTCAAAACTGAGAGTAAAGCCAATGGCAAAACCCTCCAAGAAACGGTGATAGTTCACGACGTCATATCCGATGATGAGCTCACTAAACTCTATGCGGAACAAGCTGGAATCCCATTTGTAACTATTGAAGCTCGAGATGTGACAAAACAAATTGTGTCCGCAATCCCCGAGCGTATCGCACGCCAATATTTAGCGGTTGTCTTTCGTGTAGACGAAGACGGCACGCATCACCTTGCTATGACCGACCCTGATGACTTACAGTCAATCGACTTTATTCAAAAATATACCGGTACAAAGCTTGTTATTTACGCCGCATCTCAGGACAATATACTCACCTGCCTCCAAGCGTATCGTGAAGGTTCTGAAGAGGAAATCTCAAAGACGATTCAGGTTGAAGACGAGGATACAGAGACAGAGGTTTCTGCATCCGACATAGCCGAGGATTCCCCTATCGCACAAACAGTAAATCTGATTCTTGAGTTTGCTATTCGTGCGGGTGCAAGCGATATCCATATTGAGCCCCGTGACGAATACGTATCGATCCGCTATCGGATCGACGGCGTGTTGCGCGAAGCCAACAAGCTACCGAAGAATGTTCATGGTGCACTTATTTCTAGGATAAAGATTCTCAGTAACCTCAAGATCGACGAGCGTCGAGCCCCGCAAGATGGTCGATTCAAGATCAACCTTGGTGGCAAAGCCTTTGCTTTTCGTGTCAGCACACTTCCTATAACAACAGGTGAAAAGGTTGTTATGCGTATCCTCAATGAGAGTTCGAAGGCATTAACCCTTTCTGAACTTGGATTTTGGGGAATAGCCAAAGAGCGTATCGAGGATTCGATCAAACAACCGCATGGCATGATCCTTGTGACAGGTCCAACAGGATCGGGTAAATCAACGAGTCTGTTTAGCATTCTTAGTATGCTAAATGATCCGAAGGTAAACATCTCGACCGTTGAAGATCCTGTGGAATACAAGATCCCTGGCGCCAATCAAACCCAAGTCAACCCAACTGCTGGTATGACTTTTGTAGCAGGTCTTCGAGCACTGTTGCGGCAAGACCCAAATATCATCATGGTCGGTGAGATTCGTGATGGTGAAACGGCGAACCTTGGCGTCCAAGCCGCCCTGACAGGCCACCTTGTATTTAGCACGCTTCACACCAACAACGCTGCAACTTGTTTGCCGCGTCTGCTTGACATGGGAATTGAACCGTTTTTGATAGCCAGTACAGTCCGTGCAGTTGTCGGACAGCGCCTAGTCAGAATGCTTTGTGTCGCTTGTAGAGAAGAATTCGCACCTGACGAAGCCAAGATTAAAGAGATCGAACAACTCTTCAATCTTTCCGAATCCAACTATATGTCTATTATCCATGACCTTGAGCAACAAGCAGCCAAAGAGAACATCGGTAAAAGTCTCAAAGACCAGCCATTATCAACTGACGGTAGTACTATCAAAAAGCTATACCGTGAGCATGAAGGCGGATGTTCTGAGTGTAACGGATCGGGATACACTGGTCGTCGAGGTATATACGAAGTACTAGCCAATACAAATGAACTTCAAAAACTTATTGTGAGCAATGCGACAAGTAACGATATCCAGGATCAAGCTATCAAAGAAGATATGATTACTATGCAGCTTGATGGCCTCGTCAAAACACTGCGCGGCGTCACCAGCATCGAAGAAATCTTGAGAGTCACGAGAGAATAATGGCACGATTTGCATTTAGTGCTCAAACAAAAGATGGCCAAGTGATCAATGGCCACCTTGAAGCGTTGACGAGAGAACTTGCTACAGAAACAATCATAAAACAAGGCCACCGACCAATCTCAATCACGCAGGATTCAGGTAAAACTGAGCTATTGTCATTTCTCAAGCCTAAAGTAAAAAGTGGTGACCTTGTTATCTTTACCCGGCAATTGAGCACTATGGTAAGCGCAGGAGTTCCGCTCTTGCGGGCGCTCAATACACTGACCGAACAAACAGAAAATAAAACATTTAAAGAAACCTTGCAAGCCATCACAAAAGATATTCAGTCTGGTACCGCCCTCGGTGATTCGTTTGGCAAACATCCAAAAGTATTTAGTGATGTCTACGTCAACATGGTACGCGCGGGTGAAGCTGGTGGAATTCTTGATGACATTCTCAAACGTTTAGCCGTCCAGCAGGAAAAGAACGACTCAATCAAAAAAAAGGTAAAAAGCGCGATGACATATCCTATAATTTTACTGGTTATCACCATCGGGGCCTTCTTTGGACTCATGCTCTTTGTCATCCCTAACATTGGGGATATATTGCTCGATCTTGGCGGGCCTGATGCCCAGCTACCTATGATCACCCAAGTGATGCTCGCTATAAGTACTTTTATGGTATCAAAGTGGTACATCCTGCTAGGAGTAACTGCAGTACTCGTGGTTGTTTCCCGTAGATACCTCAGTACAAAGCAAGGTAAAAAACAGTTTCATTATGCGATTCTTCATGTTCCTGTGCTGGGCACGGTAGTAAAAAAGGTAGCTGTCGCTCGATTCGCACGTACGTTTTCGTCACTCATCGGTGCCGGGGTAAACATGCTCGAAACGTTACGGGTCACCGGTAACTCAATTGGTAACGAAGCCTTCAAGGCTGAGCTCGAAAAGGGTGCATCAGCAGTTACGGGTGGACAGCAACTGTCTGCGGCTTTAGCAAAAAGTAGCCTCTTCCCAGGTATAGTCCCGCAAATGCTTGCGGTTGGTGAAGAAACTGGTAAGACTGCTGATATTCTCATTAAAATTGCCGATTTTTACGAAGAAGAAGTTGATGCTACGATCGCGAGTATCAGCTCAATCATAGAACCGGTTATGATCGTCTTTATGGGCGGCATGGTCGGACTGGTAGCTGTGAGCGTCATGGGTCCAATAGCAAGCCTTTCACAGAACATACAATGATGCATACATCTAATAACTCACATAATGGCTATACAATCGTGGAGCTTATTATCATCATGACGGTACTTGGTATGTTGTTTGCTGTACTGTTTCTATTTATCCCGGATTCGCAACTACGTGCGCGAGATAAAGAGCGAGAGACTGATGTCAGCGCCATGCGAGGCAGACTCGAGGAAGTCTACCAGGACGTGGGCGCCTATCCTTCGCAAATAACATCGTCTACCTTCACTCGGCTTGATCCAGAGACTCTCAACGATCCAAATGGCGTCATCATAGCAAACAACACACCGGTGTCTGACGAGGCTACCGCGAGACTTACTACGAACCCTAGCAAAACTGGCCCTCAATATACCTACACTGCGTATCCTACTTCATGCGTCAATAATTGCGTTGGCTATATTCTTAAAGGTTTTATAGAGCAACCATCGCAAAAAACGCCAAATCCATATGTTGTAAGTGGGTTAAACAATAACTAACATGAAACAGCCCACTATGCGTATCAGTCAGACAGCCGGGTTCACGCTCATAGAGCTAATTGTGACAATTGCTGTGATCGGGATTCTCTTGCCTGTGGTGATCATGTTCCTTAATGCTATTAACACGATGAACGGTCGCGCAAACACGCTCAGCACTGTGAATGCTTATGCAGAAAACAGGATAGAAGCCTTCCGCAGTGCTGGATTCCAATCGGTTCCAATTACGGCTGGAGCTGTGGCATTCACTGGCACCGAATCATTGCCCGAGGGAGTCCCGAAACCAAAAAGTGCCACCTACGAAGTGACCTATGCACAGTCTGGCAATACTTCAGTCAAAAAGATCGTTATTATAACCAATTTTCGCTCACCATCAGGTACTGAAACCAAAAAATTTATAACGTATTTAGGAGAACTCGGTGTTGGGCAACAGTAAACATCGCACTCAGCGACAGTCTGGCTTTACACTACCCGAAGTGATTATTACACTCTTAATTATCGCAATTCTGAGTGCAGCACTCATGACTATCTATTTTCTGTTTTTTAACCAGACAATTCGCAATAGTTATCATGCCCGGCTGGCTGTAGAATCGCAAAGCATTTTGAGACTCATCGTTGAGGAACTACGTGTTAGTTCTGGGGTTCACGCAGTTAGCAAGCCAGACTCCTATGTCGTTGGAGGTGGCGCCAATTGGTCAACAAGCAACTCAAACCTCGTTCTCATTATTGCAACGCCCGCTGTGGATATCAATAATAATGTCCTATACAACACTAGTGCCGGTGAGCCATATATAAACGAACTCGTGTACTACGCTACCAACGGCACACTGTACCGTCGTCAGTTAGCTGATAGCTCAGCTGTTGGCAATAAATATAAGACAAGTTGTCCCCCGGCAAATATTTCACCCACCTGTCCACAGGACGCCTTGTTAACAAATCATTTTAAGTCACTCTCATTTAAGTTTTTTGATCAAGATAACACACTCATCCCCGAATCTTCCGGTGATATCACGCAGGCACGCTCAATAGAACTGACAATAGACATGGAACACAAAACGTTCGGGGAAACAGTAAACTATACCAACACCATCCGCATGACAATGAGGAATAATCAATTATGAGCAATCGAATATATAGCCGAGAGCGAGGATTTATACTGGTGACGATCATGTTACTAACCGCCTTTGTATTTGTGGTTAGTCTTGCTACTTCACAACTCGCGGTCAACAACCTCCGTGCTGCCAACCTGGAGTCGTTCCGTGTAAACGCACAGTTCGCTGCCGACGCTGGTGCAGACATGGCTATGTACGATATCAACCAAGGCTTAGTGTCGGGGACAGAGTGGTTCGGGACAGGTGGCACGGAAATTACTGTAGCTGATGAGGCTTCGTATAAAACCACCTACAAAGCTACAGTCACAAACCAAACAATAAATGGGCTGAGCCGAAAAGTCTTAAAAGTTACCGGCAAAACATATAGCCCCAAGACTAGTACTCCAGCCGTATCATCTCGCACATACACCATGCTTGCACGTCCTGTCGAGGCTGGAGATTTCTCGGTTGTTACTGGTGTGGGTGGTCTAGTTATGCAAAATAGCTCTAAGATTATTGGAGGTAGTGTCTTTGTCAACGGTACCATCACTATGACTGGTTCATCTCAAATTGGTTTAACTAACTCTCCCGTAGATGTTTCAGTTGCTCACCAAAGCTGTCCAATTGGGGGCGGTGCGGGATATCCTACGCAGTGTTCATCGGGCAATGGCCAGCCAATTAGCATTTCAAATCCGGCGTGGATATATGGAGAAGTTAAAGCACAAAACCAAACAAACGGTTCACGCATGTCTAACACTGGCTTGGTGGCAAATAGTACCGTTGCTCCTCTCGCCTTACCGACGCACGACAGAGCTGCCCAAAAATCTGCAATAAATGTTGCCAACAACCTCACCGGAGCAAGCGCGAGTTGTACAACTAATGGAGGAACTAAGACGTGGAATGCAAATACCAAAATAACAGGTAACGTAACTGTAAATAAAACCTGTACCGTAACTGTACTTGGTGATGTTTGGATTACTGGAGACGTTAGTATGTCACAGTCAGGAACTATTAAACCCTCTAATATTCTTGTTACACCGCCAGTAATAATGGTGGATGGGACTGTGTCATTAGCTAATTCTTCTGCCTTCGCATCAACAACCGTCAGCAGTCCCGTTGGCTTTCGTGTTATAACATACAAGAATAGTCTCAATGACCCAGATGTGGTTCCATCTGGCGTTGATCTCTTTAACAGTAGTTCTATTGAAACCATTACTCTTGCTCAATCATCGTCTGGTCCTAATACAGAGTTTTATGCAAAATGGTCGAAAGTAGGTATAGGTAACGGCGGTGGAGTTGGTGCCGTAACAGGTCAAACAATTCAATTAAGTAACTCTGCCTCAATCACGTTTGGGGCAAAAGTTAGTGGTGTTCCAAGCATCAAAGGTTGGGTGCTCGAATCCTATCGACGTGATTACACTCCCCTCTGATACAGAAGGTCTTGACGAGTCCGCAAGAAACACTATACTTATGCTTAAGATCTCGTATTTATACTAACGGATCAGTATCAATCTAAAAGGGGGGCATTCATGCTCAAAAAATATTCACAAAAAGGTTTCACGATCGTCGAGCTTTTGATCGTCATCGTCGTCATCGGTATTCTCGCCGCATTGGTTCTCAACACCTTCTCAGGTGCTCAGAAGCGTGCTCGAGACACTGAACGGACTGGAGACATCAATGCGTTAGCAACACAGCTAGAGGTCTACTACAACGACAAGGGTGCATACCCACAGTGGACACAGATCAATGATGAAGCTAAGGCAAAAACAGCATTTCCGGGTCTTGATGTAGGCGCCATGAACGCACCATCAAACAGCGTAGACTTTGACCTAGCCTCTACAGCATCTGCAAATACAGGGCAATACGGTTACCAAGCGTTCCAGAGCAACGGCACAACACCATGTGTAGCAGACGATGCTTGTGCAAAATTCACCCTAACGTACCAAAAGGAAGAACTTAAAGGGTCAGAAACAAACCCACGAAGCAAAAACAGCTTAAACTAGTTCCGATCATAACAAAGAAAACCCCTCTAAACAGGGGTTTTCTTTGTTATGAATGTTATACTATAACCAATAGCAATTAGGATGGGCATGAATCGTACACTATTTCTACAAAAACGACCTATTGTCGGTATAGACATTAGCTATACATATGTAAAGCTAATGTCTATAGACCCCTCCAAATGGCAGGTTACTAGCTATGGCTCAATCAACACAGATCCGATCAAGGTTCGTCAAAGTCTTACGGGTTCATCCAACTATTTATCAGAAATTATTCAGGATATGCTAAAAAAGAACATCGTAGGTACATTGCCGAGCGACCAAGTTGTCGTGAGCATACCTACGAATGTCACCTACAGTCGGAGCGTAACGCTTCCGAAGGCTGGCATTAAAAAGCTAGATGATGCGATAGCCCTTGAAGCAAGCCAATACATACCGGTCGCTTTATCCGAGTTAAACCTATCATACGAAGTATTATCGGAAACAGAGGAGAACATCGATATCCTCATGTCCGCAGCGCCCAAGCGTATTGTTGATACCGTGGTTGCTGCATGCAACAGTGCAGGGCTGACTGTTGTTGGCGTACAGCCGAGCATTAATTCTGTTGCCCGTTTAATTACGTTGACCGAGCAAGGACATTTACCAACTGTGATCGTCGATATTGGCGCAGCAGACACTGATCTTGCCATACTTAACGAACGGATTCGAGCAAACGCAAGTATTCAAGTTGGCAGTAATACATTCACCTATGCAATTTCTGAAAAACTAGGCGTATCACTTGAAAGCGCTCATCAGATGAAGGTCTTACATGGACTGAGTCATGGGTCAAAACAGAAAAAAATTGCCGATGCATTAGATGAGCCACTATCCCAAATACTGTCTGAGATCCATAAAATTATTAGATACTACAATGAACGCTTAGACGCTGCACAAAAAATTGAGCAAGTTATCATTGTAGGTAGTGGGTCCGACGTACCAGGACTTGGAGATTATTTCACCAACGAGCTCGTTATGCCTGCCCGTATAGCCAGTCCGTGGGTTGTTCTCAACTTCGGTGACTTACCCCAGCCTGCTAAGCAGTTCCGCCCACGATATATTAGTGTTGCGGGCCTTGCCACTACGAGACCTGAGGAAATCACCTCATGATAAATCTACTCAGTACCGAGTCAAAAAAGGAGCTCAAAGCAGCCCGCAGGAATGTGGTTCTTCGGAAATACGTGTTCACAACGTTATTCCTCGTCCTAGTGATTGCAGGTTCATATGCTGTAGGTTACGGTATTATGTATAGCCAAGAATCAAACTATAAGCGGCAGATCGCTGAATACGCTCCCCAAAAAGCAACTTACTCTGATACGCTCAAGCAAGCCACTGAATACAACAAAAACTTATCAATAGCAAAATCTATATTAGGTAATGAACTATCATATAGCTCCTTTACGACACTTCTTGCCCAGACGATGCCCAAGCAAGTTGTATTAGTTGGATTAAATATTGCTACTAAAGACCTAGCAAAACCTGTTGAATTTTTCTTTGGAGCAAAATCATATAGCGATGTCCTTGCTACAAAAGAATCCCTTGAGAAATCGCCATACTTTTCTGAAGTACAGATCCGTTCAACAAATAAATTGCCGCAGGGCACATATCCCTATCAGTTTACTGTCATTCTTACGTTTGATAGAGCAGCCTTCTCTAAAGCACATAAAGAAGGATCATTGTAATGGGTAATTCTAAGATGACTGCAATTACACTACAGTTTGGACTTATAGCGCTTATAGTACTGCTTGTCGGTGGTATTATCGGTATATTTTTCTTAGCACAAACCGTTATGTCTCAAAAAGCACTCTCAACCGACCACTATCGCACAGATGCTGAGCTAGCACAGGAAGAAATCGTTCGCCTCCAGCAACTTAAGTCTATCCTCAAAAATGATCAAGGCACAATTGAGAAAACAGCTCGTATTGTCGCTCAAAGCCAACAGTATCAATTCCAAGATCAAGTCATCAATGACGTGACTTCATATGCAAAGCGCAATAATATTGAAGTACTTAGCTTTGACTTTGGCCTGAAGCCTGGAGCAGCCGCTCAAGACCCCACTAGTGGATCAACTCAACAAAAGACCATTGTAAAAGTTCAGTTAAGTAACGACATCCCATATGATTCATTTTTACGCTTCCTCAAGTCCCTTGAACAAAACATCACAAAGATGCAGTTAACGGGTATTGCCTTGCAACCAAATGTTACACAGCCAAATCTGATTTTAGCACCGACGATTGAGCTGGAGGTATTCCTGCGATGAAAGTTGATATGAAGTTGCCTCCGTACATACAAAAGATCGGTCATTCAGTATTTGCTCACTATGCCATAATCAGCTTTCTACTAGCAATGGGAACACTCATATACTGTGTTTACTCTATTCAAGTGCTCATGACGGCACCAAGCGATACAGAATATCGTGACGCGCAGTTACAAAAAAATACCAAGACTTCGTTTGATAAAACTACGATTGAACAAGTAAATCAACTTCGAACCACCGATGACACAAACACAGTGACATTACCATCAGGCCGACTCAACCCCTTCACCGAGTAGTGATACAATACAGTCATGCTTTTATTATCTGAGCACTTACAGACTATTCCTATCATGAGTCTACAAACGGGCTCTGAGCTAGCAAAGACTTCGTTGCCTATTATTGATCCTAAGGACTTATCTGTAATTGCTTCATACGTAGAAGGACCCGGTATTGGAACCGACCCACGCGTGCTCTTTATGAGTGACATACGAGAAGCTGGTGAACTCGGATACATCGTTGATGACAGCAACAGTATTATGACGCTTGAGGGGCTTGTGAGACTTCAAGCCATCGTTGATGAGCATTTTGATATCATAGGTATGCTCGTCGTAGACAATACAGGGGAAAAGATAGGCAAAGTCGAAGATTTTTCTTTTAACCCAAATGACTTTATGATTTATCAGTTATTCGTTAAAACATCAATCCTGCGCGGATTCCTGAGCGACACCAGGATCATACATCGAACACAGATCATTGATGTTACACCTCAAAAAATTATTGTTGAGACGCCAAATATTCGCGACCGCGTAAAATCTACGAAGGACGCAGCAGCACTCGTTAATCCGTTTCGGGCTCCTGGGACTGAGACTCGCTAATCTTTTGTTTGATTAGATCATAATCAAATCCTTGACGAGCAAGATACTGCATGAGCTTTTGATCGTCGTACCTAATGCGTTTTTTTGCAATTATTTTGTCAATTTCAGAATCATCGGTTCGTGTTGATTCTGCGGTCGCCAATTCAATAATACCTTGAGAGACGCCCTTACTTCGAAGCTCAGAAATAATTTTACGTTTACTCGAACCTTTTGTCTGATTTCTATTCTCCACCCAAAAGCGTGTGAAGCGTTCGTCATCAACATAGCCCTTAGTTTGCAGCCGCTCCAGCACACGATCAGCAATCGTTTGACTCACACCTTCTCTATCCGTAACTTCTCCAGTGTGTCTATTTTTGACTTTCGTCGTGCGTGTTTTTCGCCATAAATAATCGCGGATTTCTTTTGCACTATGCGGTCGTATCATCGTGTACTCAAGAGCACGTGAATAGAGCTTACCGAACTGGCTTTCCTGCTCTAGTTCCTGAAGCTCTTTCTCTTCATACTCTTTACCAACTTTGAGGCCCAGTTCACCAACCTGGTATACGTCTAATGAAAACCGATATTTTCCGTCAACAGAAATATTTACCCGATCATTATTACGAGCCTGGATATTGATGTCAGTTATTTTCATGAGTATCTGTGCGACCGAACATCGAACCTCGAGGCACTGAAAAGCTGTGGCTGTAGCTACCATCGTGATTTGCCACTGGTATCAGAATGGATCGTTCTGTGACAGATGCAGCCTGCCTGCCGAGAGCTGTTCGCAAGCGCTCATCCTCAACTGTGTCAATTTCTGACTGCATAACACTACCACGTTCAGATTGCTGGTGTGGTATGCCTCTAAGCCGAAGTCTGTGCAACATGAGCGACATAGATGATGGTTCAGCTGGCTTTACTATCCACCATAGACTTTGATCTGCATTGCCTTCAGTATTCATGTTACTCCTCAACAGTAGCGACTTTTGCACGGACAGCTTTATCAATCTCGGCAAGTACTTTGGGATTCTCTTTGAGATAGATCTTAGTGGCTTCACGTCCTTGGCCTATCTTGCCATCCTTGTAGTCAAACCATGCACCGGCTTTGCCAACAATGCCATGAATTACCGCAAGGTCCAACACGTCGCCAGTTGCGCTGATCCCTTCGTTGTACATGATATCGAATTCAGCAATTCTAAATGGCGGGGCGATCTTATTCTTCACCACCTTAACCTTGGTTCGGTTTCCTATAATTTCATCGCCCTGTTTGATCTGACCAGTACGACGGATGTCGAGACGGACAGATGCGTAGAACTTCAACGCGTTACCTCCTGTTGTAGTCTCAGGATTCCCGAACATCACACCGATTTTCATGCGGATCTGGTTGATAAAGATAACGGTTGCTTTACTCTTATTGATAATCCCCGTGAGTTTACGGAGTGCTTGGCTCATCAAACGAGCCTGAAGACCCATATGACTGTCACCCATATCACCATCGATTTCAGCCTGTGGTACAAGAGCTGCTACTGAGTCAACCACAATGAGATCGACTGCGTTTGAGCGTACTAGTGTCTCAACTATTTCTAACGCTTGCTCGCCATTGTCTGGCTGAGCTACAAGTAAATTAGCAGTATCAACCCCAAGTCTCTTCGCATACGCTGGATCGAGTGCATGCTCTGCATCGATAAATGCGGCAGTGCCACCTTGGCGTTGCATTTCTGCAATCGCATGAAGTGTTAACGTTGTTTTACCACTTGATTCAGGCCCATACACCTCGATAATACGCCCTTTAGGGTATCCACCACCGAGGGCAATATCCAGCGAAAGTGCACCTGATGGCAAGAGTTCAACATCTGCTCTTCGATTATCACCTAGCTTCATGATAGATCCATCACCAAATTGTTTTGTGATCTGTTCTACTGCGAGTCCGAGTGCCTTTGCTTTGCCTTCGTTAATGCCGCTCTGATTTTCAGATTTTTTAGATTTGTCAGCCATTATATCCCTCCATTCACATCTAATTATACTCCGATAAGTGTTACAATTATAGCTATGAAGAAACAATCTGGTTTTACTGTAATTGAACTATTAGTTGTGGTTATTGTATTTGTACTCGCTGGTATGTTTTTCCTGCAGCAAAAATCTCAAATTGAACGAGTTGATCGCGATCGACAACGAAAAACCTCTATCAACGCCTTCCATTATTCCTTGCAAGAGGTTTATTACAAGCAAAAGGGATCTTATCCAAAGGCGATAGATGAAAAGGTTCTTCCATCAGTTGATCCTACATTATTCAAAGATCCGAATGGGAAAACAGTTGGCGATCAGGGCTCAAATTATAGATACGAAGGCTTGGACTGCGAAGGTGATGTGTGCAAAGATTATTCCTTGCGTGCTGATCTTGAAGCCGAAGACGATTTCGTTCGTCGCTCTACTCAATAAGACTACTGATCTTCGTCAGTATCAACAGGACGTCCATTTTTAAATGCTTCGACAGCATTATTCAGTAGTGCGACTTGGCGATTAGGATTTTCTACGAAACTGAAACGATATGTTGTTTCGTCACCTTCCGTAGATAATCTTAGTGAGCCATAGTTGAGCATATACTGTAAGATCCCTGTTTGTTTAAAACTGGCGTCTTCAATATTACTAAGACTAATTGTCTGCTCTTTCTTAGCAAACAGGCCAGTCTGTATATGCTGTGTTACACTCTCATTTGTCAAAAAGAATCGATTGCTTTCATAAATAACCGTGGCAATTATTCCGACTAAGAATGTGAGTACAACAAGTCCGAGTAAAATCATAGCCAGTGAAGGTATACTCGCTTCTCCAACAAAGGAACTGTCTCCGATTGTACCCATCACCATGAAAATACCTGCAGTAAGCATAGCAACCAGCAACCCTACTGCGCCCCATATACCGAGTAAACCAATAGGATGGCGTGTGATGGCGCTAATCACATACTCACCTTCACTGAGATTAAGGTAGGGGAACTTATGTCTTGAGTTCTCATGTTTTTCTTTAACTTCTGGTGATAGGTCAGGAGCCATTGGCTCATGAGGACGAGCCATGTACACAACCTGAGGTGTAGACGAAGCCGTTTGGTCAGCACCAGATGGTGAGTTATTTGTAGTATCCGTAACTGCTTTTTGGAATTGCGTCGCATCAACTTTAATAGGATTACCGTGTTCATCATAGACTATTTTAGTGTTGATCGGGTCTTGTGGCATATGTTTAGTATACCTCAAACTACTGAGTGTTAGCTAAGTGTGATTTTGCTTTGAGAGTTACAACTCTGCCTCGAGGAGTTCGTTCAATAAATCCAATTTGCATGAGATATGGCTCATAGAAATCCTCTATGGTCGTCTGTTCATCTCCAGTCAGGGCAGAGATTGTATTCAAGCCGACCGCACGATCACCATATGCCTCAAGAATCTTTGATAATAATTGACGATCAGCAGGATCCAGCCCCAGCGCGTCTATTTCCATCATAGCAAGTGCTTTGGTTGTAATAACCGTATCGATGATGCCATCCCCATTCACGTCAGCATAATCGCGTACGCGTTTCAGCAGTCTGTTTGCTATACGTGGTGTTAAGCGAGCTCGAGTTGAGAGCTGATTTGCAGCCTCAGGATGAATTGAAACTCCTAATATTCCTGCAGCTCGACTAATAATTCGTGCTATCTCATCATGCGTATAAAACTCAAGCCGATAAATATGTCCAAATCTGTCACGCAGTGGGGCCGCGAGGCTACCTGTCCTCGTCGTTGCTCCGATAACAGTAAATTTAGGGAGATCGAGGCGAATACTTCGTGCTGCAGGTCCTTTACCTATAACGATATCCAGCTTGAAATCTTCCATTGCGCTATATAGGACTTCCTCTACAGCTCGTCCAAGTCTATGAATTTCATCAATGAATAAAATATCACCATCAGAAAGATTAGTAAGTATGCTGGCTAGATCACCGGCTCGCTCTATTGCAGGCCCTGCAGTGATGCGGAGTCCTGCCCCCATCTCATTTGCAATAACACTTGCCATAGTTGTCTTGCCCAACCCTGGAGGCCCGTACAACAACACATGATCTATAGGTTCTGACCGTTTCTTGGCTGCATCGATTGCAAGTTTAAGGTTTTTCTTTAAACGGTCTTGTCCGATATATTCATCAAAGCGTTGCGGGCGCAGCGTGACTTCTATCAACTGCTCATCGGTATCATCAGTAGCGGTTGTATCTACAATACGTTCAATTGCCATTCCTTTATTATGGCACAAACGTAGGATTCCAACATGTCCTCATATTTTTGTCGAGTTTTTTTAATTCTAGGAGGTCATCTGGTGTCAGGGAAAAATCAAGTACTTGCTTATTTTGTCTAATCCGATCAGGGTTCACCGATTTGGGTAAAATGATAAATCCTTGTTCTATGCACCAGCGTAACATTACTTGTGCATAGCTTACTCCATGTTGCTTCGCGATATTGGTAATGATTGGATTATTCATCTCTTTGCCGTGCGCCAGCGGAGAATAAGCCTCAAGTATGATCTGATTATCATTGCAATAGTCTACAAGTTCTGGCTGCTGCAAAAAGAGATGTAGCTCAACTTGATTAACATGTGGCGTTGGTAATCCTTGTTGTTTTAATTCCTTTAGGTGACGGATCGTGTAATTACTTACCCCGATATGTCTCGCGCTGCCTGATTGCTGAATGTCAACAAGTGCGCTCCAGGTGTTTTTTCTCAGGAACGATACGGGAAAATGTAATAGTAGCAAATCGACATATTCAGTTTGTAAATTTTGTAGCGAGGTTTCAAAACTCTTTTTTGCCCGAGAATAGCCAAAATTATGAACGCTTATTTTTGTGGTCAAAAATAATTCATCACGAGGTATGCCGCTCGATTTCCATGCACTACCGAGTAGCTTTTCATTCCCATATATTTGAGCAGTATCAAAATGACGATAGCCCGCATCGATTGCTGCTTTGACGGCTATATCAAACTCTTGTTCGTCCGTTATTTTCCAAAGACCAAGACCAAGCTGTGGAATTGTATCCATCTCGATCAATTACCAGACTGGAGGGCACTGCGCACTCGGTCGCTGACCGGCAATGACTGATCTACACCACCAAGGGCTTTTGTTGCATCTTGTAATGTATAGCCGAGTGCGATGAGCGCTTCGAGCGCTTCATCATTGGTGTTAAGCTCTGTCTGCACTAGGTTGCCTTCGCTCATGTACGTCGGCAGACCAACTTTATCATGTAGATCAACTGCAACTCGCTCGGCAGTTTTCTTTCCGACTCCGGATGCTCCCGATATATAAGCAGTGTCAGAATTGGCGATACCATTCCGTACTTGTTCGGCAGTACCGAGACTCAGTATTGCGAGCGCAGCTTTGGGACCGACGCCTTGAACCGTGATAAGCATCTCAAATAGTTTTTTTGCAGCAAGCGTGCTAAATCCAAATAGTTCACTAGATTGCTCGCGAACGTGATGGTAGGTAAACATTTTTATCTCGGCGTTGAGCAAAGCGATTTCATAATCACCGACTGAGACCTGCACTTCATAGCCAACACCATGAACATCAATGATAATAGCGTTATTAAACTTTTCGGCAACTGTGCCGTGGACGTGTGCGATCATATATCTATTATACCCTGCTCATCATCGCATACGTAATCGCTGCAGCCAGTGCATCAGCTGCATCATCTGGCTTTGGTACTTCAGTGAGCCCGAGTTGCATCCGGACCATTTCTTGTATTTGTTTTTTGTCGGCACCGCCATATCCCGTCACGGTTTGTTTGATCTGCATCGGCGTATACTCTGCATATGGCAGTCCTGATTTTCGTCCGGCAAGTATTGCAACACCACGGGCATGTGACACACTCATCGCCGTAGTTACATTTCGTGCAAAAAATAATTTTTCGATAGACAGTATTTCAGGTTTTGTTTCAGCAATTATTTCCATTAATCCATCATAAATTTCTTCGAGTCGTTCATCGAGCGGTGTATGAGGTGGGGTACGAATAACACCCGCAGTCACCATAGTAAATTTATTGTCTTTGATATCAATAACACCAAAGCCTAAAATGCCTGTACCAGGGTCAATGCCAAGTATTCTCATATCACTAGTATAAATTACTTCTTCTGGAAATAATCTAACATCCGTCTCAGTATCGCTCGAGCTTCTACGCGCCACTCATACACCCCGTATGCGAACCCTCCTGCCGCAGCTGCCGTAAGTAGGGGGTACATGTTCATTTGATTTTGAGGATCGGCAACTTCTTCAACTGCAGAAGCAAGCACTTCATTGGATAGTGCCTTTCGGCATCGATTAGTTTCTGGATTCCTTTCATACCCCTCAGCACATGGAGTCAGGCTGGTTTCTTGTACTATCTTACGACAACGATTCGTTTCTTCGTTTCGTTCATACCCACTTTCACATGGTGCGAGGGAACTGGCTGCAGTTGAAATTTTGCGACAACGATTTGTTTCAGGATTACGATACTCATCACCATCACACGACCCGAGTACAGACACATCCTCTTCAATATTTCGACAACGATTAGTAAGAGGATTTCGGTATTTCCCAGCAGGACAAGCGATAACTCCAGCTATCTCCGTCTGTGTGCTCAATACTTCGGTTGCAGATTTGTTATGCTGCTTAGGCGTTGGGTTGTTTGTGTATTGCCAGATGCCATCGATACGCGACCATGATATATCATCTCCTGGATTTTCATAGGGTATCATTTCATTTACCAAACTGCCATCATAATAAACAATTCGAATATTTGTTGTTGTGTTCAGCAAAGTAAATCCAAGTTCTTCGTCAGTAAAAGCCACATAACCTCCAACACCAAGCGTGTGAGTTGGTAATTGTATACGCTTCTCTAGCTGCTTGCCTACTAGCAGATAATAGTCTGATAAATCAGCTGCAACCTCGCCTGAGTTATACAGCTCGATAAATTCTTTGCCCGTATCAACGCCGTTTGCGTTTGGTAATACCTCATTGATAAATATTGAGCTTTTGGGTAGTATCAGCTTACACAAATTATCTTCTAGCACGCGATAATTAGTAGGAATATCCAGTTGAAACCCGTCGATGTTTTTACATACATCAAGCACTAGATCAAGACAATTACCCTCATATTGCATTGTATTCTCAGGTACAACAAGCTGAATGCGAATAATATTTTTACATAGATCGAACGATTCATACTCACAGTTTCCAGCTTCATCAAAATCATATCCTACTGGTAATATTTCTTGTATGCCATCAATTGTCCCACATAAGTCTATTACTTGAGTTGGTATACTATAATCGATAAGTGGGGCTGCCGTAGGTAGTACAGAATTATTCACCTTAAAGTCCAACGAATTATTGTCAGTATCAGTATACGTATCACCTAAAACAATACGCGTAAGCATAGACCCTCCCGCTGGAGCAGGAGCCGCAAGTGTTTCTGGCTTTACAGGGGGAGCAGCCGCTTTATTATCCCAAGCAACTATATCTACTGGCTCATTGAGTGCATTGCGTAATACAATATGGCCTCGGGTACTACTCAGGCTCGATGAAGTATTGGTGAACAACCCCGTAACATTCGTTAGTGGGGTAGGGTATGTATGCGAAATGATAACGGCGTGACTTTTGGCTGCAATGTGTACTTCATCAGAATCTGGAGCAACATTAAAGCAATATAAATCGCTAAAAGTACTATACGTATAATCAGAATATTTTATGCACCATCCTGACACGTTTATGTCTTGAGTTGATGCATTTGCAATTGCAACAAACTCTTGACCTGCAGTTCCTGAGCCCACCCCACCTGTTTGTATATGAGTAATGACAATTTCGCTCGTAGCAGCAGCGTCAACTGGAGAATATATCACCATCGATACAGCTATACATAAACCCACCCACAGAGATTTCATCATGCTTATGCTGATAATATGCCTGTGGTATTAAAATGTAAAGACTAGCTAGTTTGGGCGTTGTGGTACACGTTCGTAACATCGTCTACATCATCAAGCGCATCAAGCACTTTATATAGTTTATTCTCTATATCCTCTTCCACGGGAACTGTTGTAGACGCAACGTATTGCAGACCTGCATCTTGTATTGTCATTCCTGCTTCTTGGAGTGCACTCCGTACAACATGTAGATTCTTCATGTCTGTATATACGACAATCTCATCATCTTCTACCTGCGCGTCTTCTGCACCAGCGTCAAGTATAGTAAGTAATTGCATATCACTATCAGCATCAGCGCTAACGTTGATGACACCTCTACGATTGAACTGAAACGCAACGCTTCCAGGCTCTGCTATGTTTCCACCATTTTTGGAAAATGCATGACGAACATCTGGATACGTACGATTTTTATTGTCTGTCGCGGCCTCGACGATAATAGCCACACCACCTGGACCATACCCTTCGTAAACAATTTCTTCTAATTGGGCAGCAGCTTTATCACTTACCCGATCAATAGCTCTCTGAATATTCGCCATTGGCATATTGGCTGCTTTAGCTTTTTCAATCGCTAGTGCAAGCGTAGAGTTCAGTGTTGGATCGGCACCGCCACGTGCTGCTATAGCGATTTGATTTCCAATTTTCGTAAACACGGCGCCACGCTTTGCGTCATTGGCGCCTTTGTCTCGTTTGATTTTTGACCATTTGCTGTGTCCTGACATTATTACCAGTATATCAGTCTATAATCGACTGTTGTCGAAAATTGTATCGTAATATGTACCACACAGCACCAACAAGTGCTACGATACCCAGATATATACCTACCATTACTGGCAGCGGGATAGTAAACTCCTGTATAGCCCATGGGAACCTTGATAATGTTCTGACAATAGCTACAAAATAACTCAATAGTATTGTAGCTGGTAGGGCTATGATGCCCGCTAAGCCAGGAAGTACCATGGAGCCAAGACCTGCAACAGCTGTAACAGCCATAGCTAGAGGAATAATGGGTGCAGTAATCATATTCGCAATCAGTGCGGTGACGGGTAAAAGCCCGAAGGTATATAGCACAATTGGTAGTGTCATTATTTGTGCAGCAATTGTCTCACTTACAAGTTGCATAATACTTGAGGGTTTTTCTTTATGCATTTTTTTGAATTTCATAACGAACGTAATACTCAGCGGCGATATCACGAGTACTCCGAAAAAGGCCAAAAACGACAGCCACCATCCGAGATCTACCCAAAGGTAATTAGGCTGGTACGTAGCTGTTGCGGCTGCAACAAATATAATAAGGAAGACTGGATGTATAGTTCGGCCGTAATTCCAAACTATCAAGCTTAATCCTGAAACAAGGCTTGCCCGGACCATCGATGGACTTGCCCCTGATATCATTACAAACCCAGTGATCATTGAAATCGAGGACGCATTCACTAAAAATCGTGAATACTTTTCAAACAATCGTTTTGCAAATCGAATCAAGATAGTTAGATTATAACCACTCGCAACAACAAGGTGCGTTAGACCTACAATCCGCAGCTGTTCCTCAAGCTCGGGCGGTAGAGCAGACTTTTGACCAATAACAAACCCTATCCCTAGACTCGCTGCGGGCTCAATCACGCCACGTCTGACCGCAGCCGCAAATGAATCACGAAAGGATATCACCGGATCATTCTGCCTCATCACACTGCTTATCTTTGGGCGATACATTGATAGTTGATGCGTTGCAAAGCCGTCGCTTAACGTACCTTCTACCACGATAGTGTCACCTCGTTTATATTCACCTTTAGCTCCTGATGTCCACAATGATCCTTTATATGAGACGGCATCAATTACCAAATTACTCATAATAATTCTCAGGTCACCACGTACAGAAATTTGTGGGTCTTCGGCAATTATTCCATTAATTTGTTTTATCTGACCAGTCAGGGAGGCTGTGCGTGTTAACTGATCATGTACGAAGTTACCCCGTATGATGCCGATGATAGTGGCCAAGGCTACAATAACCACTAGTGTCGCAATCTTCACACGTATCAGCAAGATCAATACTAGTACCGCCAGTGCGATGACTATAGTCTCAGTACCTGGGTGGAACGTAATAGCACGTGAAGTTGCAAGCCCAATAATTAATCCAACAGAAAGACTGCAAAGTCCCCACGATCGGTGCACTTCTCGACGCCATAGCTGGGCATACATACTATGGAGTATATACCCATACAGTATTTATTTATCTCTTTATCATCATGTATCACATATAGTCATCAGCATCCGTTATCTCGTTTATACGTTTCGCATGCTTTCTTTGACTTCGTTGTCTTTCTAACGCTGCAATATTGTCTACTTTTGAAGTAAGAATCTCAAGTTCATTTTGCAATCTGTAATAGTAATCGAGCTTTGATTTTGATAACGTGCCATTTTCTATTGCTCGACGTATGGCACATCCAGGTTCGCTAGTATGGCCGCAGTTGCTAAACCGACACCGTGAAGCAATTTCCTCTATCTCAGGGTACGCACTATCTAGAGTTTCTTGAGTTCCCCATAGTTGCAGCTCACGGATACCAGGTGTATCTATTAACAACCCGCCGTGCGGCAATACAAACAGCTCACGATGAGTCGTGGTGTGTCGTCCTTTAGAATCTTCTTCACGGATATCTTTGGTCAATTGCTTATCTTCGCCTAGCAGAGTATTGGTAAGCGTCGATTTACCTACACCTGACGACCCAAGTAAGACACTTGTTGTGCCTGGCGCCATCACTTCAATTACTTCATCTATACCAGTTTTTTCGAGTGCGCTAATAGTGATTATCTTGACGCCAAGTGGTTCCAGCCTTTTGATATATGCAGAGTAGTCAGAAACCTTATCAGACTTATTTAATACAATAACCGGCTCGATGTTTTGATTGGATAATTGAAAAAGATAGCGCTCAATTCGCTCCGGGCTAAAGTCAGCATCCAGGGCCTGCACTAAAAATGCAATATTTACGTTAGCTGCGAGCACCTGCTTTTGCACTTTCTTACCTGGTTGCTTACGACTAATCTCACTGACGCGAGGGAGAACAGCTTGTATCAAGCCTTTTTCACCTTTCACGATCTGTAGTGCAATCCAGTCTCCGATCTTTGGCAGTGTATTTGAGTCAGAGTCATGTTTCAACTTCCCTGATATTTCCGCAGCAACTTCTTCTGGCATCGCTACTCTAAAGAATGATCCATAGTCAGCAACAATACGAGCAGGAACACACTCTGGCAAATCGAGCTCGTCCCACTTTGATCTGAGATCCTCATTCCAACCCAATTGTTCTATAGTTATCATCTGTTAATCATATCATCTCTAGGTTTCATATAACTCAGCGTTACTACTGATATAATTATATTAATATGAAAGTTCTATTTGTTTGTCGCCAAAATGTAGGACGTAGTCAAATGGCAAAAGCGTTCTATAATAAGCTGACTAAAAGTCATGATGCAGAAGCAGCAGGCACACATGTTTCTGAATCTGGACAAACGTTGCTTGAACAAAAATATGTGTCAATTTCCAAAAATTTCTTTGTACTTGATGTGATGAACGATCTTGGTATCGACATGTCTAATAACGCCCGGACTCAACTAGCTGATGATGCTACAGAAAAGTATAATCTTATTGTTGCCATGACGAATGAAGACGACACTCCTGCGTGGCTCAAAAAGTCGCCAAAATATGTACACTGGGATGTGGCGGATCCACGGGGTCAAGATTATGAAAACACCGCAAAAGTTCGAGACCGAATCAAGGCACTGGTTCAAAATCTCATAAATACGACTACATAACCTTGACTACATAATATTTTAATCTCTGCTACAATTCAGATATGAAGAAAACTAAACTTATTCAGGTTATACTTATCACTCTTGTTCTTGTGCTCACCGTATATCTTGTTGCATCTTTGATGAAACAAAAGATAGAACGAGAAATGATATTCCAAACACAAACACAACCCACAAACTCGAACACAAATGTACCCAAATCACTAACGGAGTTTCAAGATTGCGTAGATCGCGCAAATAGGTCAGAGGCTGAGCAATCTATTATTGACGATTCAGTTCGGAAATGTGAAACGTTGTATAAGCCCTAACTAACACTACACAGGGGCCAATGGACTATGATCCAACTCAGGAATGAAGTTTAGCCCTAAAATAAACTCTTGTGAATCTAAATTCGATTGAGGATCTCCTGGAAATAAATCTTTCATCGTTTTATCAAAGACTATTCTCTGTACCTTTGCATAGGACAAGGCGGTCAAACACATTGCACAAGGCTCACAGCTGCAATATGCAGTTGCAGCATCAAGTTTGCGTTTTCCGAGTTTTTTATTAGCAGTGACAATAGCTTTTATCTCTGCATGGTTTACAGATACGTTATCTATAGTTTGCGAATTATATTCCTCTGCAATTATTTTATTGTTAACAACAATAACCGTACCGCAACCTACTGATTCTCGTGATCTATTTGCTAACTCAACAGCGCGAATGATAAATTTTTTGTCATCCATTGTATTAAATATATCAGATGTTCTTCTCGGTTATTACATCCTTGGTTGTCTTATATCGAGCCAAGTATATTACTCCAAAGAAAATACACCCACAAAACGTGAGTGTATTTTCTTGGAGGAGCCACTGGGACTTGAACCCAGGACACCCTGCTTAAAAGGCAGGTGCTCTAACCAGCTGAGCTATGGCTCCACGTAGCAGCGCAAAAGCACGTACGACCGAGATACTATAGCAGTTTACATCTGTTACTGTCAATGTTTTGATTTACGATGTCGCGACAATCCACCATGTACCATAACAGTATCAAGGAGGGCCAAGACAAGAGCCACTATCACGATGATGTCTTGCGATTGGGCAACGACGACGAGCACATCACGCACTACCGCGTCAGTGGTTGGTAGCGCTGTGGTCAATGGACCAAGCAAGAAAAACGTACCGAGGAGTGCAAATCCCAATGCGCCTATTAGTGCAGACTTTTTAGAAGTGTACGTGGGGCCGCCAATAAGCAATATGAGCGCTGGCAATAGAATTAGAAGTATTGTTGCGGTTCCATCATAACTCAGTGGAGCGACTGATACGCCCTGCTGCTCTATGAATTTACTCACATAATTTGTAGCAGACTGCGCGAGCACTACTCCTGCAGCTAACGCGAGACCAAGCACACCAAAGCGCCGTTTGGTTACAAAAGCTAACCCAAAGAGTGCAATAGCAACTACGACTATAACAATAAGCGTCATACAAGTATCATATCACGAGAAGCAAGCCGTTATTATGCGCCGATTTTGTCTTTTTTGTTGCGTCGTTTTGCATTCATTTCGACGTATTCGATCATCGGTGTTGCGACATCTCGGCCAGTGATCTTTTCAATACCAAACCCAGGGCTTGCATTGACTTCAAGCACGAGCGGACCACGACCAGATCGCATAAAGTCGACACCTGCAACATTGAGGCCCATTGCTTTTGCAGCTTTTATACACATCTTTCGTTCTTCTTCAGTAAGTTTAACAATTGTGCCTTCTCCACCTTTGTGGAGGTTCGAACGAAAGTCATCATCGAGGCTTTGGCGTTGCATACTAGCCACGACTTTAGACCCGACGACAAATGCACGGATATCAGTACCTGCTGATTCGGCGACAAATTCTTGAATCAAAATGTTCGTACCGTCTTCGTTTGATAGATAGAAGGCTTGTAGTACAGATTTTGCTGCTTTCTTACTTTCAGCTAAGACAACACCGTTCCCATGAGTACCACGCGCAAGTTTTATGATCACAGGTGTGCCACCCAGTTTGTCTATCAGGTCATCGATATCAGTTGAGTTACGAGAAAAGACCGTCTTTGGTATATCAACACCTACTCTTGCAAGTAGCTGCATACTACGGAGCTTGTCGCGAGAGCGGTTAATGGCCAGTGATCCAGATAGTGAATAGGCGCCTTGCATCTCGAGCTGACGGACGATCGCCGTACCATATCGTGTCATATGACTTGCGATACGTGGAATTATCGCATCAAATTGCTCTAGTTCTTGACCACGATAGCTCACACGTGGGTAATCTTTCTCGATTGAGACATAACAATCTCGATATTTGATAATTTTTACGTCATGGCCTCTTGCAATTGCAATATCACGCAGACGCTTTGTTGAATAGTTCCCATTACCGTTGGATAAAATTGCGATTTTCATAATATGATGTCTCCTCTTTCGTTGGCCAAATGATATTTCTTAAAGAATGCTTGTGGGTTTTTTTCTAGTTCATCATTTAATACGTTGTTATGTTCTTCAAATATTTCTTTATCCACTTTCCCTTTTGACACATCTACAAGGAATTTGCTTTGCAGAGTTCTACATCCTACGAGTACCGGAAAAATATTTCGTGACCTGTCAGCAAGTGTAATGTTCGTTTTTACTCTACGTCCTCCCAGCACCATGCTTAGCATTACTCGATATCGGATTTGCGTCGTACCATTAGAACTACGGACTACTCTGACTTTATAGGATTTAGTAGAATGCACTTTCCCTGAATAAAATGGTGAACCGACGCCAAATAGCACAAAATGAAGTGTAAAATCATCATCGATATGTAATTGGGATGCCCATATGGAGGATGAGTGCGCACCAGTGTCAATCTTTACCGGGACATGTTTAATACCCTCTTCTGGGAAGTTAGCAATCGAATTTCGGCCGATAATTGTAAGTTCTTTCATATCTAGGTCTACTCTATATTAGGTTATATGCGCTGTAAACACAGTTATTTACTTAGATCTATTAGATGCCCATTCGCAGATGTAAACTCTCTGACGTCTACCTGTAGGATCTATTTTTGCTACTTGTTTATTTTTAACGATCGTCCTGTCATTATCTTCATATAAAGACGTGCGTTCAGGATCATTAGTATATTTTAGCATTTTATATAGTATATGTCAATATATCATATAAAATTCCAGATTCTGTAGGATGGTATACTATCAAAAGATAGTTAACGCATCAACGTGATGCACTCTCCTATTTCCAAGCATTTTAGATGAACGGATTTACCTGAAAAAAGAAAGGTTTCTACTGATATGACAAAACAATCATACGAATTACGAGGCTCAACTCAAATCATGTATGATGAGCTGAGTAAACGTACAACTGTACGCATCATTAATGCCCCAACCAGCATACTTAGCTACGAAGACAATGCTGGTGATACTCACCTCCTTTACAGTACAACTAGTGATAAATCATCAGCAACAGGTGTGATCATAGCAGAGAACAAATCGTATTCAGGAGTCGTCATCAAGCATTTGTCATTACCTATGCCTGAAGACCGGGTCTGCAGCATGATACATGAGGCCATAGACTTTCTACATACATACAAGAAAGTAGTAGTAAAGCCAATAGCTAATAGCGGTGGAAAGGGTGTCAGTACTGATATTACTTCTGTTAATGAGCTAAAGCGGGCATACAAATTTGCGAAAAACTACGGGAATAGAGTAATAGTACAACAACATCTTGAAGGTACCGATTTACGCTTATTAGTCGTAGCAGGTACATTCGTTTCCGCTGTTCGCCGCATCCCAGCAAGAATTACTGGAGATGGTGTCCAGAGTATCGCTCAGCTAATCACAGAAGAAAATGATTCGAAGCGTCGTAATGATCCCGCTAACTTGTCTTTGCTACACATCGATAAAACAGCTGCCAAAAGGTATTTAAGTACAAAGATAAATTCTGTTCCCGAAAAGGACACAGTTGTACGTGTTATCGGGCCAGCAAATGTTAGTCTAGGTGGTGAGCTCCAAGAGGCGACTCACTTAGTAACAGACTCTATGAAGGCCGATGCCGAAATAATTACTAATGAGTTAAAACTTGGACTATGCGGTGTAGATATGATGTGGAACGAATCTACAAATACATACGGAATCATAGAAGTAAACGCCACTCCAGGGATTGATATTCACAACGACCCTTTTAGCGGTACATCAAGTGATGCAGTAGAACGTTACGTCGAGTGGCTTATTAACTAATTAGAAAATCTTACGTTTCTTACCACTATCGAATTGCTCAAGTAACTCATGTTGTTGTTTAGATAGTTTCGTTGGTGTATCGACGAGGAGGCTTATAATATGCGCCCCACGAGAATTGCCACGAAGGTGGGGTACTCCATGACCAGACAGCTTGAAGTCTGTCCCACTTTGTGTGCCACCTGGGACTTTCATAGTTATTTTGCCATCAACTGTTTCTACTTCAATTTCTGTCCCCAGTGCTGCGTCTACCATAGAGATATGTTCTTCGCTCAAGATGAGATCACCTTCACGCGTAAACTTTTTGTGTGGTTTGACCCGGAGGTGTACATAGAGATCACCTTTGCCGCCTCGAGCAACTGCTTCGCCGCGATCGCGAAGTCGGATGGTCGCTCCATCATCAACACCTGCAGGTACTTTGATAGTAATCTGTTGTTTTTGCCGCTCGGTACCTTTGCCATGGCAAACACTACAGGCTTTTTCAGGCACACTACCTCGTCCATGACATGTCTCACAAGCAACAGACTGTTGGATTGCGCCAAATATTGTATTCATGACCCTTGTTTGCTGACCTGCACCCTTGCAAGTCTGGCAGGTCTTCATCTCAAAGCCTGGCTCGACTGTACTTCCTTTGCAGTGGGTACATTCATCTTCTAGCTGTATAGCTATTTTTTTTTCAGTTCCGAATATGGCTTCCTCAAACGTGAGATCAATACTTGTTTCAACATCTCGGCCGCGTCGCGATCCTTGCTGCTGACTTTGGCCACCGCCAAAGAACGAGCCAAACATATCTCCGAGGCCCCCATCACCAAAGTTAAATTCAAAGGATTGTCCTTGACCACCAAATCCTTGGAACCCTTCGAATGGGTTGCCGCCACCCCCACCACTGGCGCCACCGACTCCTGCATGACCGAACTGGTCATAGCGTTGACGCTTCTGCTTGTCTTTTAGTACTTCGTAGGCCTCGTTAATTTCTTTAAAGGCAGCCTCGTTACCACCCTCTTTATCTGGGTGGTGTTTGATAGCTAGCTTACGAAAAGCCTTCTTGATTTCATCGTCACTGGCGCCTTTTGCAACACCCAGGACTTCATAATAATCACGTTTTGACATCTGTTACTAGTCTACATTTTTAGCACTCAAAACGCAAGAGTGCTAACTAAACCTTTACTGTCTGTAGCGATGGAGATCACCAACCTAATCAAAAGCTTGTATACTGGAATATATGACTAAATACGAAGGCACCCAACTCAGCAAATTTGACCCAATAGATGAGGTCAAAGAATTACAAATTATAGATATCGAAGTCGGTACTGGCAAAGAAGTCCAGCCGGGCGATACAATCACGGCACATTATACCGGTGCGTTATGTAAAAACGGCATTATCTTCCAGAGCTCTCATGATTTTGGAGACCCAATTTCATTTGGTTTGAACCAAGTAATCAAAGGATGGACCGATGGTGTACCCGGTATGAAAGTCGGTGGCTGGCGCCGTCTGATCATCCCTGCAGAACAGGCATACGGCTCATCAAGCCCTGCTCCAAATATTCCTGCTAACAGTGACCTAGTATTTGATATAGAACTTTCAGATATCAAATAATATCTTGCGTACACAAAAAATGACCGAGTAGGCTCGGTCATTTTAATTTAAAGTGATTACTTCTTTTCGTCGACTACTTCACCCTCAACAGGCTCATCACCTGCTTTTTTCTCGTCCGTAGCTGCATCATCCTCTTTTGCAGCGGCTTCGTACATTTTTGCCCCAATAGGCATAATTGCATCATTGAGTGCTTTCAATGCAGCTTCTAACTCATCTTTATCATCTGAATCTTTCTTTTCCTCAGCTGCTTTAACTGCATCTTCGATAACTTTCTTATCATCATCTGAGATTTTATCTTTGTATTCATCTGGCATTTTCTTTGCCTGATAAATTGCATTCTCTAACTGGTTCTTGATATCAACAGCTTCACGCTTTTTCTTATCTTCGTCAGCGTGGAGTTCAGCCTCTTTTTGAGCCTTTTCGATATCATCTTTGCTCATATTGCCAGAGTTCTGGATAGTAATTGATTGCTCTTTACCAGTTCCTTTGTCTTTGGCTGTAACATTTAAAATACCGTTGGCATCAAGATTAAAGGTAACTTCAACTTGCGGTACACCACGAGGTGCAGGTGCAATGCCGTCAAGTACGAATTTACCGAGGCTCTTGTTGTCAGCGGCAAACTCACGTTCACCTTGGAGTACGTGGATCTCGACTTGTGGCTGATTGTCAGCGGCTGTTGAGAATACCTCTGATTTACTTGTCGGAATAGTAGTATTACGTTCGATAAGCTTGGTGGTAACGCCACCCATTGTTTCTATACCGAGCGAGAGAGGAGTAACGTCCAGCAAGAGCACATCTTTGACGTCACCTGCGAGAACTCCGCCTTGGATTGCAGCACCGATTGCTACGACTTCATCAGGGTTCACACCTTGCATCGGGTCTTTACCAAATATAGATTTTACTTTCTCAACAACAGCAGGCATACGAGTCATACCACCAACAAGCACGATTTCATCTATATCTTTAGCAGTAAGTTTTGCATCCTTAAGAGCCTTTTCTACAGGCGCAACAGTCTTTTCGATCAGGTCTGCTACCAGCTCTTCGAGAGCTGATCGTGTTAAGGTGTATTCAAAGTGCTTTGGACCATCTGCGTCCGCGGTAATGAACGGTAGGTTTATCTCTACTTGTGGTGTGCTCGAAAGTTCTTTTTTAGCCTTTTCTGCTTCATCTTTGAGACGCTGCAACGCTGCTTTATCACTCTTTAGATCAATACCCTCAGCCTTTTTAAACTCAGCAATAAAATGATCAACGATACGATTATCGAAGTCTTCTCCACCCAGATGAGTGTCACCATTGGTAGATTTTACTTCAAATACTCCATCGCCGAGCTCAAGAACTGACACGTCAAATGTACCACCACCTAGGTCAAATACAACGATTTTTTCCTCTTTGCCTTTATCGAGTCCGTATGCAAGCGCAGCTGCAGTTGGCTCATTGATAATTCGTTTTACTTCGAGACCTGCGATTTTACCTGCATCTTTAGTAGCCTGGCGCTGCGAATCATCGAAATATGCAGGAACGGTGATGACCGCTTCTGTTACGGGCTCACCGAGATGTTTCTCGGCATCTGCCTTGAGCTTACTGAGGATCATCGCTGAGACTTCTTCTGGCGTGTACTCATTGTCACCCATAGCAACGGCAACACCGTTACCTTTCTTCACTATATTAAACGGCATGATGTCATGGTCTTTTTGTACTTCTTTATCAGTAAACTTGCGACCGATAAGCCGCTTTACGCCATAAATTGTGTTCTGAGCGTTAGTAACCCGTTGACGCTGGGCTACCTGACCAACTATGCGTTCACCTTTTTTAGTCACAGCTACGACACTTGGTGTTGTCCTGTTACCTTCTGCATTAGCTATAACTTCTGGCTTTCCTGCAACCATGAAAGCCATAGCACTGTTTGTTGTACCCAGATCGATTCCGATGATTTTACCCATTTTCATACTCCTTTTTGACTAGATTAATGCGTTGGCACTCCTCGCAATATAGTGCCAATTCTGCTTCTATAATACGAAACTGGCACTCTACTGTCAAGAGTGCTAATACGTTGTTAATAGTACCTTCTCTTTTTTATATATTGATGTTATAATATATAAAGTAGAAATGTTAAAAGGGTGAAATTTACAGAAGTATTTTACAGCTCGAAGGAGAATTAGATGAAAAAATCAATAGTACTTAAATCACTCAGTGTTTTTGTAGGAGTCTTTGCGCTAATGGTGATGGTCTCAAGTTTATTTGCACCACCAGCGGACGCAGCGTCGAACAGTTGCCGTCTATACAACTATAATCGCGGCGATACAGGATATTGTGTTCGAATGGCACAAACTCTTCTCAAGGGCCCTATGGAAGTGAGCCGAGGCGGATATACAGCTAGTCTTTCATTAGACGGCAGTTTCGGACCTGGCACCCAAACCGCAGCATACAAGTTCCAACGTTACCACGGTCTGAAATATGACGGTGTCGTAGGGCCCCAGACTTGGAAGAAACTATGTGACCCTGGTGTTGCACCATATGTTGGCAATGGAGTCTACGACAACCCAACACAGGTTCGTGCATTTAACTACGCACACAGCGTTACCTGCTAAATTCGCGAGTTATCTAAAACGTACCCGTTTTGATGCGGGTACGTTTTTATTTACGTTTACTACCTATTCATGCAGTTGGAATGAATTTATCTACCGTAATCTGTCGCACCATAGCCTGAAACATTTTGTGATGTAACCTGACCGCGTCCTAATACTTGAATCAAATTATTTATCCCTAAAAACAAGACAGCAGCGAGTCCTATATGCTTTAAAAATGCGCCTCTATCCATTGGTGTATTAAACAGGTTTGTTATTTCATTTTTCATTTTTATTCCATCCTTTAATTCAATAATAATAAATTTTCTGTTAAAACGCAAGCATTATATGGTATAATCATCGCAAATGAGTTCAACATATACATATATCCATTCTGCTCAACTATTTGCGCAATCATACAGCTGTGGGACCTACGGCGCAGACACGTACAATCAGACTATGTGTGAGACAACACAACCGGTGTCTGGTGGACTTGCTTACACGGGAACGTCTGTGTGGGCAGCCGTGGCAACTGTGGTTATCCTTATTGCTTTGCCGCTAACATACTACTTTGTATCATTTATGAAGCGCAGAAAACAGAATAAAAAATAATACGGTGTCTACGCTGTATTAAAAATTATTTTGTCCTATACAGATAAATATTTTTTGGACTCTATAGATTAAACTTCCGCAAGTAGGTCGTAAGAGCTATACACTCTTCCAGAGGCCAATACCACAGCCCTGCATCGATAAGGCAATGATACTCCCATCATGATTGCGCGCAATGTTATGCGGATACATGTATCCTACTTTGTATCGACGATCCTGGGTAACGCCCCAGTCCTCAGCATTAGAAGAATTCCAAGACGAGAGTGTCAATGGCGCTGTAACCTTTAAGAACCGTGGTCCATCGGTACCATTTAGGGTAGGTGCATAGGTCTGAGTGCGGTCTGGCTTTAAACCGAGCGTTGCGAGCACAACACTGCCATCGTGAGGGATAAACGCCATAGCTCCTGCATATTCTCCTGGATAGTTTGTAGCAAAGTTACAGCTCGTGGCGTTTGATTTAGTAGTGCTGAATGCGGCAGTGGATGCATTGTCGATGTACCAAACACCATTTAGCGTCGATACCCACAGCCTGTCATTTGCGGTATCTGTATCTATGTACCCACATGCGTTAGGAGCGACGGAATAGGTCCAGCTATCTCCGAATAGCGCAGTAGCGGTACTTAGGGCTCCTGACGCTTGGACAGTACATCTCCACACAATACCAGCAGCTCGGTCCATGAAATAGACACGATCTCGAGCTGCATCCCACCAGGCCTGACTTGAATCAAAATTACTGCTTGTATCATATGGTTGCTGGGTTCCACTTGCAGCGGATACTTTGTTCCAAGTAGTGCCATTATTAGTAGTCCACCATAGACCTTTCCCCCCCATTGTGCCAACGGCGATCGTTCTAGTCGAACCGGTACCCCCGGTGTTATAGGTCGTAACGCCACAGAGCACACCTCCGACATTCGTATTTGCGCCGTCACCAGTATTGAGGTTGTAGTCGGTGAGTATACTAGGGCTCGTGGAAGTATTGCCGAGGTCAGCATAATCAACACCCCATACGGTATTACCGTTATCTAAAGGAGGTACCGATGAACCCCCTGCAGTAGTACCACCAACAAAACATTCGCCAGTATTAAAGTCTTCCCATGATGTATTTGCATTATAGCCGTTACGCAGGATTGCGTGAGGCTGAGTAGCAAAGGCGTCGATACTTCCCGCCAGTGGCCAGTCTCCGGTGTTTGTTACAAATGTAGATCGTCTACCCGCTGCACGATACCAATACGCACTCTGATGATCGGCTGACCCGAACACATTGCTCGAGTACCAATGCAAACCATGATCCTCAGATATATACGAGTTACCTCGCGCGAATGCATACACGCGTGCTGGATTAGTTTTTGAAGTCGCAAAGCCAGATACGGCTGCAGTCCCATTCAACCCTGGAGTATTGCTTCCATAGAGCCACCATAGATTATCAGCACCAGGTCTGTTCATCACCTGTTCGCTCCAATACGTCGGACCTGCAAGCGCAGTCCAAGACACGGCACTCCATGGCGTCGTCGACGTACCAGTCCATGTACCGCGCCACAACGTGTTGTAGGACGATCCAGATCCTACACCACCCCATGTACCGACAAGTACAATATATTGGGAACCGTTATGTGTAGATCCTGCCGAGATCCATATCTCAGAGCGCTCAGGCGCTCCACTAACTTGCGATACCTCTGTCATGGCCACACTGCCAGCTACTGCACTAAATGCATTCGTCGAAAAGCCTACGTATCCATTTGCACAAACTACCGTAACCGCCTGCATAGATCCGCCCGCTGCCTTTATATATCCGAATGCTTCAATATTCGTCGGCAAATTACTGAGGGCTGTAGTAGTAAGCGTTGGACTGCCCGAAATATCGTTCGCTGTCGTACACAATCGCGCCAGCGACGGAGCAGCAGTATCATATGTAGAAATGATAAGCCTACTATAGTCATTCGCCGTATCATTTGGCGCATAGGTTGCCATTTTTATACAGCGGATATATTTACCGCTCGTAGTGCCGTACTGTATCTGTTCCACAGGGGTGAGGTTCGAGTTCTGTACTTTAATGCGCCATGCTCCGTTCGTTGTTGTTGCAACGTGAATAAGCGTATACCCTGGCTGTGTAACTTCATCTATTTCGATATTATTTCCATAATGTCGTGGGTACGTTGCCTGTGGAGCAGCTGATCCAGTATTGTTTCCACCATCAAAAATCAAGTCAGGTGACCCGCTAACAACACCATCAAGCTTCTTCCAGGCTCCAACTGTAGTAGGGTCGTCTACATCTTCGGCTACGTAAACCCCACCTTGTCCGGCCGTGCCATCTCCACAAGTCATATACACCCTGCCCATAACTATGCGTGAAAATTTCACCCCATCGGTCTGTCGAGATCGTGTTTCGTCGATACCAAGCAGGTTTATGTATGCATCATCGTGAGCATCGTTAGAAATACGCACACCGCCAGTATCCGAGCCGCTTATGAGTAAGGTTTCATCAAAAGGTGAAACATCTATCGCTGATTGTCCACCACCACCAGGAAACCCTGAGATAAATCGAAGTAAAGAGGAGCCTACAGATGACTGTGTGATAGCACGTTGTAATCTTCTGGTAAACATATAGCTTATCGATACCAATTGGAGCCATCACTCCAGTATTCTGCACTGTCAAATGGGTTATTTAAACTATCAGAACCAACGGATGGATCATCAAGATAGGATCCTGCCGGGGCAACAACCTGAACACCATTGGCATTAATTGACATACGCTTCACGCGAACATAAGCATTGCTCTGGGGAGCAGGTAAGGTAACAGTAATGCCTGTAGTTGTGGCATCAGCAAAGATGTATTGAAACGTCGATGCCACAGTATGGTTCGCCGTGATAGAAACTTTTGTAAATGCAAAGGCAAGCGCGCCTGCCCACGACATACCGGTGCCATTCCAACTCAATACTTGACCTGTTGTAGGACTGTTTGTAGCAGCAAGCTTTGGCTCTGTTACTCCGCCGTCAATAATCTTTACCGTAGTAACAGCCGATGTTGCAAGCTCGGTAGGACCCACTGCTCCAGATACTATTTGCGCTGCAGACGCCGTACCACTCAAATCGCCACCTAATGCTGGGTCTCCAGCAGGTATATCATAAAAACCTTTTGTGCCCGTACCATTCGTACCATAATATTTACTGTTTCCAGGTGTCACACTATCGTTCACAAGACTTAAGGTTCTGTTTGCTGCTAAACTTCCGCCGCCACTAACAGAGTTAGCTCCCGTGATAGTCGTCGCTGTACTTGCTTTGCCCGTAAGCCCCGGTACTGTTGGTAAAGCAGCGGTTCCACCTAGATCTCCCGCAAGTTGGACGATACCTTTAGAACTGACTGTCGCATCGGGAGTCGTTGTAATAAGGCCATCTACGTAGGTCTTATTTGTAGCCTGCGTACCAAGTGTAGGAGTTGGTACCACGGGTGACGATGAAAAGGTTTTAATTCCTGCAATAGTTTCTGCGCCAGTATCATGAACCACTGCACTATCATCTGCCTTCCCACTTAGCGCCGTCTGCGTTGCCGTAGAGACAGGCTTGTTAACATCCGATGTATTGTCGACGTTTGCAAGACCAACGGTAGACTTTGTTGCTGTTACCCAAGAGAGGCTACTACCGTCCCAGCTCATGAGCTGGTTGAGTGACGGAGTGTTGGCAACAGATAACTTAGCTTCAGTAATAGTATTATCGGCAATTTCCGAGTTGGCGACAACAAGAGGCCCGTTGTTCCATTTAGCTGTCGCATTGTTATAGCGAAGGACATTGTTAGCAGCTAGCGCTGAGAAAAATATGTCATTAGCGTTTTGTATTCCAGTTCCCGTTCCTGTGAATGGCATGTAGTGTTAGTATCCCATCATTTTCTGGTAATTATTCGTGAAAATTGTAATATTTTTAGACATAGGTTTATTTCTAACTAAAGTTTACTCCGACCAATGATCCATACCATGTAGTGCCCCCATTTATGGTCTCAAACACTAGTATGTCAGTTATATTCGGCGTAGTAGTGAGGGTTGGCGCGCCGCCTGACCATTTGACACTTGCTGGCCATGTAACTGTACGTCCTCCTGTACCATTTTGATGTAGATATAAACCAAATGAGCATCCCTTACCTGCCGTAGCACCTGAAAATGTAAAGGTTGTATTTCCGGTCAAGGTCATACTAAAAATGTTGCCATTAGCGAGATTAAGCGTAGTCGCACCAGTGGCATTGGCGGTAAAAACCGTTTCCGACCCACCGTTGTATGCGAGCGCAGCGGTCCCTAAAATTGGAATATTATTCCATTTTGCCGTTGCATTGTTGTACTGTAGAATATTGTCATCTGCTAATGAGGAGAAAAAGATATCATTAGCATTTTGGATTCCCGTTCCGGTTCCAGTAAATGGCATACCGTTGCTCCCTTATCCTCGATACCAATTCGTGCCGTCACTTACAAATTCCATAGAGTCCCATTGATTTCCAAGTACGTGAGAGCCAACACCTGAGCCATCAATAAGCGCAGGCGCTTGAGGAACGATCTGAACGCTGTTTGCACCACCAGTTATTCGCTTTACTCGTACAGCTGCACCATTTGCTGCGACAGGAAGTGTTATGGTTACACCAGCAGATGTAGTGTCTACAAGTGCATAATCACCAGCAGAAATAGTTGTATTTGAGCTGAGAGACGTAAAGGTCCACGTGCTACCACCTCCAGTTGCATCACTCTGCCATGTAGCAGCTGAGGCGCTTGTTGCCTTTAACACTTGTCCTGTAGAAGGAGTACCACTGACACTGATCCCATTAACCTTTGCAACCGTTGGTGCTGTTGCAGTACCACCGAGATCACCAGTGAGTTGTACGATACCTTTTACTGTGGGTGATGCGTCTGGAGCGCCTGCGCCCGCTACACCATCAACATAGCTTTTGTTAGCGGCTTGTGTATTCGTTGTTGGAGTTGGAACGATAGGCGACGATGAAAATGTCTTAACGCCTGCGACTGTTTCTGCGCCAGTATTGTGTACGACTGCGCTATCATTTGATTTACCAGCTAGTCCTGGAACCGTTGGAGAGTTTGCTGTTCCTCCTAGGTCTCCAGTGAGCTGTACAATACCCTTTACGGAACTGGATGCATCTGGGGCACCCGCGCCCGCTACACCATCAACATATGTCTTATTGGTAGCCTGAGTACCAAGTGTGGGAGTTGGTACAACGGGTGACGCACTGAACGTTTTTACACCCGTTACTGTTTCGCTACCTGAAAGATGAACAACCAAAGTGTCAGTCGCTTTTGAGGTCAGCCCTGGAACCGTTGGAGAGGTTGCTGTTCCTCCTAGGTCTCCTGTGAGCTGTACAATACCCTTTACGGAACTGGATGCATCTGGGACTGCCCCACCACTAACCGTAATCCATGATAATCCTGTGCTACTACCTGTATCTTTAGATAGTACTTGTCCACTAGATCCACCTGACGCTCCGAGTACTGACTCGTCGACTGCATTCGGGGCAAGATTCGCGGTCGTAATCACACCATCTTTGAGTGTTCCATCAGGCTTATGTGCTTGTGCTAGATATTCGTTAAGAATAGCTCCCCATGCACCTTTATCTCCGCCTGGCTCTGGTAATCTAGCCATTCTATTTTTTCCTTTTCAGGCAAACACCTTACGCTTATATTCTTAAATTGTATAATGGAATCTGTTTCAGTACAACTATTTTTTGTAAAGGACTATTTTAACGGCGTGTTACTTTGACAATTGCAGGGCGAATAACGTCATTTCCTAACTTATATCCAGCTTGTAATTCCTCTGCAATAACTTCATGCTCGCCCTCTTTGTTCTCATCGAACTGTACAGCTTCATGTAATTCATGGTTAAATTCTGCGCCTTTGCTGGCTTCTATTCTTGTAAGATTGAGGGATGTTAAGGATTTTTCTAAATTCTTGACCAAGCTTGATACACCATCTGCCCACACATTGCCTTCGAGATCTTTTGGACGGTATTTAATCGATCGTTCAATGTTGTCAACTATAGGGAGGAGCGCGTTGATGGTAGTAATCTTACCCTGTGCACGAGCCATTTCCTTCTCAGACTCAACACGTTTCCGATAGTTTTCGAAATCTGCTTGTAAACGTTGTAGATCTTGTGTTAGCTCAATGATTTTTTGTTCGTGTTCGTTAGGCTTACTAGTTTTCATGAAAATAATCCTGTAATTGCGTTGATGATTGATACAATCGCATGTACGACCGCATTGATGACCGTGACGATACCGCCTATGATAGCTTCAAAGATCGTAACAATCCCATTCAGTAAAGTGTCCATATTATAATACCTCCTCTAACATTGCTCCGGTATGGCGCACGAGTCGCATAACACGTGCATAATCTTGCCTCGTGGGGCCAAGTACACCAATATAGCTTCGGTCACTATATGGTGATCGAAACCGGCTAATGATTAGACTTGCAGAAGAACTCTTCCCTACCGGGTTCTCCTCCCCTATATATACATTTAGAGGCTCATTTGGAGCGGCTTCACGGAGCCAAGGCTCAAGATTGTCAAGCAACTGCGCGATACGCTGCACATTGCGATTACTGGCAGTAAACTCTGGCTGTGCAAAAAGGTTAGCAATACCACTCATATACAGCTGATCACCAATAGTGGCAAGACCGAGATTGTGTGTTAGATCGACGAGACTATCTACTGCACTTCGTATTGCACGATCGGTACGATTACCATGAGTCGCTACTCGTGCATCAATAGTACGAGCGCCCCTATCAATCAATGGTCCAGTTTGGACCTCTTCATTGATTTGGTTTACGTAAAATCTATAGCCTTTGTCGGTTGGGACACGACCGGCACTCGTATGAGGCTGTGCTATGTACCCTTCATTTTCGAGAATTGCCATATCACTGCGGATTGTTGCTGAGCTCACACCAAATAATTTAGCGAGGATAACACTCCCAACAGGGACTGCCACCTCTGCATATTGTTCGATAATTGCACCGAGTAGTTTGGCTTGGCGATCTGTCATATTGACATAATTATAACGTATTTTGGCACTCAACGTCAATGAGTGCTAGTTGTTTCGTAGCCTATCTAGTAATCGCTGCGCAGTTGCCCGTCCATCAGACTCAACCTTCTTACCGCCCACAATGTCTCGAACTATATCGCATGTTTGATGAAAATCATCATTCACAATAATAGTACTAATATCCGATGCCAAAGACCACTCAAGTTCGCGGATGGCACTTTCACGTCTGACTGGCCAGGCTTCATCGAAATTTGATTCGGATTCGTGTCTCATTTTGAGACGTTGCATCCATACCTCGTAGCTTGGAGGCACAAGAAAAATAACAAGTGCGCCAGGAGAATACTTTTTATAATATTCTATGCCTTGGTAATCTATGTCGCTTATCGCTATTTTATTAGACTCATATATGCGCTTTATCTCTTCGTCAGTAGATCCGTAAATCAAGCCATGAACCAGAGCCACTTCAAAATACTCACCGTTATTAATTTTCTCTATGGCTTCATCATGCTCATAAAAATAGTAATCTTTACCATGCTCTTCCATAATTCCATCATTGACTCGAGGTTTGCGAGTTGTGCTTGTGACAAGCGAGGTAAACGATTGATCTTTCAGTATTTCTGTAGCAACTGTATTCTTACCAGCACCAGTAATTCCACATAGTAAAACTATTTTAGTTTTTTGAAGCAATTCTACGACAGAATCAGATGGTGTATATGTAGCAATAACTTTTGAGAGATCGTCCATATATCTATGATACAGGTTTGGTCGTAGTAATAAACAGGATGTTTTTGATATATTACGAGAAGTTACTCACGTTTACCTGTAAGAACATATATCAGATAGAGGATGTATATGTACGCGCTGTCACCTTCATACCATCAAGTGATTGACGAGATCTCTGTGTAATTACATCTCGATATGCAGGACTCATTGTCGATCTGCTGGGTAAAGTAACCCGCTGGCTGCGTGCGCTAAAGCCATCCACTGATTTACTTTCTACATTGTGCTGAGTTTGGGTGAACGCTTTTTCCTGTGCTACTTTATCCGTAACAGTGATGTGCGCCTTTTGTGGTTCCTGGAGTGGCTGTGAAGATGTTTCTTGCATATAGGATAAAACCCCCTCTATATCATCTTGTTCATCTACTGGCCTAGTGATGCCTCTGGTAATCGACGATCTCTTACGACGTGCATTTTGAATACCCACAACGCCTATTCCTGCTTGGTACATAGTAATAAGTGGTGCAGCCAGTAGCATCTGATTCATAGCATCAGGTGTAGGTGAAATAACTGCCGCGATGATCACTGATCCCAAAATAACTTGGCGCTGATAGGACATCAATATCTTTGGTGTCAGAGGTGTAATACTATCGATAATCATAAGCACAAGTGGGAGCTGAAACAGCAGTGCGCCGGCGATCAAATACGCCATTGCAAAGGAGAAATATGAATCGATAGTGAGCATAGGCGTGATGCTATCGAGGCTAAAACTCGTTAAAAAGTATAACGAGGCAGGCAAGCTGATGTAGTACGCAAATAAAACACCGATTATTGCAAGTACAAAGGATGAAACAGTAAATAGTACTAGTTGCTTGCGTTTGACCGACGGCATTACAGGGCTTAGAAACCTGAACAAATGGTAAATGACAAAGGGCAGTGTCGCAATTAGGCCGACATACATGCAAACTTTAATAATAAAACCGAATGCTCCACCAGGAGTCAGATAGATTAGCTCCTGCTTGCCTAGGGGCGCGACTATCCACTTGGAAATCTGCGTAAAGAACGGATATGCTATTCCAGCAGATACCAAGAATACGAGAGCAATATAAAACAACCTGCTCTGTAGCTCATGGATATGATCCATGAAAGTCTGTTGAGCAGGTGAATCTGTGTCGGTCTTTTTATGAACGGTTGTCTGTTTTTGACTTGTCCGCATCATCTTTCATTGCTCCACGCAACTCTTTGGCTGAAGATCCAAGACTGCGAGCAAGCTCAGGCAGTTTCTTAGCACCAAACAAGAGTAGCAAGATTACAAGTATAATAATCAACTCAGGTAATCCAATATTAGGCATACTAGTACATCTCCTTTTTATTGCTTCTGATTGAATTATACTATTTTTTCAAATAAGTACAAGCGTTATACTACTGTTTTCTCGTGTCGAATCTCATGCATAATAAGAACTTTACCCCTTCTTAATCACGTTTTAGCATCACTGTAAATGCATCAGCAGGGATATCTACTTTGCCGAACCGTTTCATGCGCTTTTTGCCTTTGGCTTGCTTGGCTAGAACTTTTTTCTTTCGTGACACGTCTCCACCATATAAACCAGTTGTGACATCCTTTCGGAATGCAGATAAATCTTCACGAGCGATAAAACGAGCACCGATAGCAGCTTGGAGTGCTACTTGGAAATTCTGACGCGGAATAATGTCTTTTAGCTTCTTGGTGGTTATTCGACCAAGTGCATCAGCCTCAGAACGGTGTGCCATGACACTCAGGGCATCGACAATCCCACCCGCAACATAAAAATCTACTCGGACGAGATCTTCCGCGCGGTAGCCATCGAGTTCGTAATTAAATGACCCGTACCCGCTCGTGACGCTTTTTAGCTGATCGTAAAAATCAGTCAGCAAGTTTGCAAGTGGTGCTTCGAAACTTACCAAGGCTCGTTGATCCATATAACTCACGTTCTTTTGTAAACCTCGTTTGTTCACAATCAACTGAATAACACTTCCAACATAACTCTGTGGCACGACAATCTCCCCATGAATCCATGGTTCTTTAATCTCAGCAATCTTACTGACATCGGGGAGGTCACTGGCACTCTTAATATCGAGGTGATCACCGTTTGTCATGTTGATTTCATAATCAGTACTCGGGTTTGTTACAACGAGATCTAGGTTGTACTCTCGTTCGAGCCGTTCCTTGATGATATCCATATGTAGTAAACCTAAGAACCCTATCCTCACACCAAAACCAAGTACTGGTGAATTTTCTGGCTCATATTGGAGAGCAGAATCACTAAGTGACAACTTTTCTATAGCATCTTTCAGATCATTGTAATCTTCATTAGATACTGGGAAAAATCCTGCATAGACAAATGGTTTTACGTGACGATAGCCGGGCAGGGGAGCAGTGGCAATATTTCGTAATGTACTGACGGTGTCGCCGACACGTGCATCACGCGTGGTCTTAAGATTTGTTACGATATACCCAATTTCACCGGTGGCAATGGTTTCACTTGGGACCATGGAGGGGCTTAATGAACCAACTTCGAGCGCAATACCCTCTGCCCCGGTTGCTAACATTTTCATCGTCTCACCCTTTTTGATCTCACCATCAATGACTCGCATATACAGTATCACGCCCCTATAATCATCATAATAACTATCAAAAATCAGTGCTCTGGTTGCCGCCGCATGATCACCTTTTGGTGGCGTGACACGTTCAACAATTGCATCCAATACTTCCTCTACGCCCTGGCCTGTTTTTGCGCTAATCTTAATGATCTCACTCTCATCACAGCCCAGTAAATTAATCACTTCAGCACTAACTCGCTCAACATCACTTGCAGGTAAATCAATTTTGTTGAGCACAGGGATGATACTTAGGTTAGCTTCAAGTGCTAAATAGACATTTGCTAGTGTTTGAGCTTGAATACCTTGGCTGGCATCAACTACCAATATCGCACCCTCACATGCCTGTAAACTACGACTCACTTCATAGCTAAAGTCAACGTGTCCTGGAGTATCAATGAGGTTAAACTCATACTGTTTATATCTCATCCGTACTGGTGCCAGTTTGATTGTGATACCCTTTTCCCGCTCAAGATCCATACTATCAAGTAGCTGTGATTTCATATCTCGTTCGAGCACGGTTCCAGTTTTTTCAAGCATGCGATCTGCCAATGTACTTTTTCCATGATCAATATGAGCAATGATACAAAAATTCCGTATCAGATCCATTACTGCTTGCTCCGAAGCTGGCCATACATGAGACTCTGCAACTTACTGACAAATAGATCAGCTTCGTAGAGCCGAGCAAATTTACATAACACTATATATGAGCTCAGTCCGATTACAACGATGATAGCGAATTTCGGAAATGTTGCAGCAAAGCTTTGGTCGGAAACAGTTAATTCAAACCACTTTACTGAGTTA
This sequence comes from Saccharimonadales bacterium (SeqCode), assembly GCA_039916485.1. Taxonomy (GTDB): domain Bacteria; phylum Patescibacteriota; class Saccharimonadia; order Saccharimonadales; family Saccharimonadaceae; genus JAPUDQ01. The sequence goes on from JBDSLH010000005.1 coordinate 44,054, forward strand.
TAGGTTACGATACCTGTAACAACTGAAGCGATCGCCATTCTGGACACTGCACGTCGGAACGACTTGTCTAGTATACCCTTGATACGCTTTGACATGATGATAAACAGCAACACTACTTCAAAGACCGATATAATTGCCTGCGCCCAAGCAAGTCCATAAATTCCCCATCCGAGTTGTAGGGTGAACAAGACAGCGAGGAAGATGTTTAGACCAATCGTCACAAACGAAATGTAGAGAGGCGTCTTTGTGTCTTGCTGCGCATAGAAGGCTCGCGACGCAATATGGTACACAGAGCGGAAAAGGATTGCTACCGACAAAATACCGAGTGAAGTCGCGACGTAAATATTGCCGCCGTTAAACAAGAAATTTGCTAAATACCCACGACAGAAAAATGTGATAACAGCTGTTGGTAATGCTAGCCAGATGATCACCCTGAGTACAGACTGTAATTCTTTGCGGAACAAGTCAGGTCGTCCTTGGCTCAAACGCTCAGTCATTTGCGGGAAGGCTGCGGTACTAATTGCCACACCAATAAGATTGATTGGAACGCTATGAAGCGTTAATGCCTGTTGGTAGTTACGCACCATGCCTTCGACCAAGCGAGAGGCAAGACTGGTTTCGACAACTGTATTAACATAATCAATCCCTTGATCGAGTGAGCGAGCAGGTAAAAGGTCTAGCACGCGACGGAACCCTTTGTTTCGCCATGCAATCTTAAACTCATATTCGAAGCCCATACCCAGCAGACCCAATGAGCTGACAAGCAGTTGCAATAAACTACCGAAGACAACTCCGAGCGCAACACCCATTATTCCGCCTTCGAATACCTGAAATCCAAAGATTGAAATACCTTCAGTAAACTGCGTTATACCTATGATAATTCCAAAGTTATAGATGATCGGAGCAAGTGCAAAAAATGTGAATCTTCCGATAGCTTGTTGCATGCTGGCGATGACACTGGCAACAGCAAATACAAATGGGTTGACCGCGATAACTCGCATCATACTCACTGCCAGACTATGACCTGACTCGTTTAGACCTGGCCACAATAACCCGACTAGTACATCAGCAAAAATAATGATCAAGATACTGGCAACAAGAGTCACAACCGCCATAAAATTGATCATGCTGTAACTTAGACGCCATGCTGACCACTTGTTACCTGCCTGAAGACGCTCATTAAACACTGGGATAAACGTGACACTGAGTGCACCACTCGTCAGAAGGAAAAACATAAAATCTGGGATAATAAATGCAACCGTATATGCATCGAGCCCAACCGGATAATTACTATAGGTACTGTTTAAGAGTCGATCTCGAAAGAGTCCAAGTATACTCCCGAGCAGAGTCGAGCCAGCGAGCAGTGCAGCTGCGAGTTTGATTGGTAATCGCAGGTTAGCACGATTTAATGCACGCTTGACTCTGCTCATAGGATTCTAGTAGAGCGCTGCTGCACTTGGAAGTGTCGCACCCTCAAGGAGCTCCTTGACTCGGTTTTCGTCTATAGTCTCTTCTTTGAGTAATGCTGCCGCAAGAACATCGAGATGTTCACGATTATTTTTGATCACTGCCTCCGCGCGTCGGGCAGCTTCACGAATTAACTTTTCAACTTCATCATCAATCAGCTTGGCGGTCTCATCACTATACGGTCGATCACGAACCATTCGATCAAACATCATACCACCAGCATCTTCGTGGAATACTTGGTCACGAAGTCCCGTGCCCATGCCCTGTTCGATAACCATATCTCGTGCGATTTCTGTAGCTTTGCGCAAATCTGATCCTGCGCCAGTCGTGATCCGATCATCGCCAAACACAACTTTTTCTGCAACACGGCCACCAAGTGCACGCGCTAATACATCTTTAAATTCGATAACGTTAGTATACATTCTGTCTTCCGGAGGAAGGAACCACGTAACACCGCCCGTACCACCACGTGGGATAATCGTGACTTTGTGAACAGGGTCACTATCCGGTAGGACGTGTCCGACGATAGCATGTCCAGCTTCATGGTATGCGGTTAGTTTTTTATCGTTCTCATTCATCACCTTCGTTTTACGCTCGGGACCAATAGCTACCTTTTCAAATGCTTCAATAACATCTTCGTTTTTAATTACTTTTCGGTTTGCACGAGCTGCTTTGATAGCTGCTTCATTCGCTATGTTAGCGAGATCAGCACCAGAACTACCTGCAGTTTTTGCTGCAAGTGATTTGATATCAACATCCGCGTCTGTTGGCTTTTCTTTGAAATGGATATTGAGGATGGCTTCACGATCTTTTCGGTCAGGCAGCCCAATATTGACTCGTCGGTCAAACCGTCCTGGGCGGAGTAGGGCAGGGTCCAATACATCAGCTCGGTTGGTAGCTGCGAGTACTATCACATTTGTACCTGTCTCAAATCCGTCCATCTCAACAAGTATTTGGTTGAGAGTTTGCTCACGTTCGTCATGCCCACCACCCATGCCGCTACCACGTCGTCGTCCGACAGCATCGATCTCGTCGATGAAGATGATACATGGTGCATTCTTTTTTGCCTTTTCGAATAGATCTCGGACACGACTGGCACCAACACCAACAAACATCTCGACGAATTCAGAACCAGAAATACTAAAGAATGGTACGCCAGCTTCACCGGCTACTGCACGAGCAAGTAATGTTTTACCTGTGCCTGGAGGACCCACGAGCAAGACGCCCTTCGGGATCCGTGCTTTGACGTCAGCAAATTTCTTAGGGTGCTTTAGAAAATCAACAACTTCTACCAAGTCTTCTTTAGATTCTTCGGAGCCAGCAATGTCGTTAAAGACTACTTTTTCTTTGTCGCTGCCATATAGTTTTGCACGCGATTTGCCAAAGCCCATTGCTTGATTACTCTGCCCTTGTGCTTGACGGAACATAAATAGGAACAAGCCACCGATAAGCAATACTGGCAGTAGTATGCTGAGTAAGTTCATGAATGTTGTCCCGGTCTCAGATGGTTTGCGGAACTCAACTTGTACTGGAGCTTCTTTCTCTAGACCTTGTTCATACACTGAACCTTCACCAACAAGCGCTTTTTCTTTAGCTTTTGAGGTATCGTCGTCGTTTTTGCCTACGACGTAAACATCACGTCCTTCAATGATAAGTTTTTCGATCTCACCTTTGTTGGCACGACTAAATACGTCTGATACTGGTTTGCTCGGGATAGCTGTTTGCTGGGAGAACATTGAGAATACAAAAAGTCCGAGGAAGAAAATCGTAGCCCAAAATAAGACTGATCTCAATATATTAGATTTTTTATTGCCAGAACGGTTCGGGCGCTTTAAAGCCATGTAGATCCTTTTTCGTAGAGTTTATGTGCTCCTTCTATCTTATCAGGAATAGAGTGGTGAAACAATCAATTCTCTTGTGGTCAGTCGGTATTCAAGCCCACCTTGTCTGAAACTTTTGCCGTGTTTGCCGGTACATACAAAATGCCATAGTTGATCAATCGTAGTTTTTTCCATCCGCCCATATGCATATGTGAGCAGTTCACCAGTAACTTCTCGCCCGCTCATAATCAATTCATAGCGGCTATACGACGATCCATGGCGATGCAATGCTCGGAGCTCAGTATCAATCACCTCACCTACGATTTCAGTGGCCGCATGGATTGCTATCCACCGAGCTCGCTCCGACACGGTTAGCCGTTGAACATAGCGGTAGCGGATATAGTTTCTAAGGAAACTCATGTCATCATTGGTGCTATCATCATGCCATACCAAGTTGTGTTCGATAGCATACGTAGCAATCTGGATTTTTGGCCAAGAGAGCAGGGGACGAATCAATTTTTCACGGTTACCGAGCGAGATAAGTCCTCGCCATCCCGTCCCTCGTATTAGATTGATGATCATCGTTTCAATCACATCATCCTGATGATGTGCCGTAGCAATTGCGTCTGCCCCGTGTGTTTCCATTACAGATTCTAGCCACCGATATCGAGCCTCTCGTGCATCTGCCTCAGATGTTGACGGACCAAGCTTGTCCTCGTATGTCTCAAATACCAGTCCATACGTTTTGGCCAGTGAGCGTACCAGCTCTGCGTCCTCACTACTATCCTCTCGTATACCGTGATCATAGTGCGCAATTACAAACTCATCTTCCGTAGATGACACCAGCACATCCAGCATCACTACCGAGTCAATTCCACCCGATACGGCAACGACGTATTTCATAGCTTTTCTGATTGTCGTCTAAGTGCTATTCGTTTGATAATAATTGTCGAAAGCGCGACCCACGCAATCGCCACAAGCCATCCGGCTGCAACATCAGTCGGATAATGCACACCGAGGTACATACGAGTAAACCCTATATACAGCATGTAGCACACGCCCCCAGCTACCGCATACCATCGCCAGCGGGTCGGCCAGAGCAAGACAACAATCACCGCTGCAAGCGAGGCAGATGCCATAGCGTGTCCGCTTGGAAATGAGAAACTATTCTCTGTTACTAACCGCTCCCAAAGCTGTGGCCTATCACGCTGAAACATACCTTTTAATAATAAGTTTATGCTCGCTGAGCCAACGATCCCAACAATCACGATGAGTGCCGACAGATACTGTTTCTTTTTTATGCACACTATGAGCGCAATAATCGTAAAAATCCCAACCCACCACACATACCCGAGATCCGTTGTAGCTGTCACTATAGTATCTAAAGTAGGGGACTGATACGCATTAATTGCCCGAAGTATTGCTTCATCAAATACAGTTGTTTCCTGCTCCAACACCTCATCTGCAAGCTCAACAAATAATACCGTTGGGATCACAAACATCACAAACGCAATTATCAGTAATTTCCATGTATCAACTCGCACGGATCGAACAACTCTAATTCCTTCTCGCAACAGTTTCATACACCTGAGTATATATGATCGCTCAAGGTGAGGGCAGGGTGATTGTAAATGTGCTTCCCTTACCTTCACTGCTCTCCACTGAAATTGACCCGGCTTGCAGATCCATAAGTCTATTAGCAATTGATAGACCCAGGCCATAACCTTCGACGTTTTGCTTGCTTCTCGATGTATCTGCGCGATAAAATCGATCAAATATTTTTGTTTGATCCTCTTGACTGATACCAATCCCCTTGTCTGTCACCCGAATATCAACCATACGCTGATGCTTCGAGGAATCCAGCGTGATGGTACTATTTTTTGAGCTATATTTAATGGCATTTTCTAGAATAATGCTCAATACATCGATCAGGCTTTCCCTGTCTGCCATAACCTCATGTGCGCCAATAGTGTTATCAACACGGATCTGCTTGCTTGTAGCGAGTGGGATGATACGGTTTAAAGCATCAACACTAACATCATTAGTATTTACCTGTGACACCTCCACAGTGTCCTGTCTAGCCAATAGCAATAGGCGCTCGGTCAGTGTTCTCATACGGTGCACTTCGTCGAGAGCACTTTCAAGCACAGTACGTTGAGACAATTTTGTAGCGGTTTTATCTCGTAGCTCAATCTCCAACTCTGACTGCATAACAGTCAGCGGCGTCTTCAACTCATGTGCTGCATCGGAGCTAAATCGTGACTGTGCTTCAAGTGCTTGTTCGATCGGTTCCATCGTTCGCTTTGCGAGCACATAGGCGACTCCACCGCCTGCAGTTAGTACGAATAGATTAAATAGAAAAAGACTCGTTGTGAGCCGTTGATTACTATCACGTACCATTTGCTGTCTCAAATTAACGACGCTGTCGTCATTTATAAACATTTGCATCCCACCTCCACGAGGTCCAAACGCCCGATCAAACTCTGCGCTCGCGACGTTATAAAGGAGGACGCTAAATAACAAGCTTATAGACATGAGGATCACTACATACCATGTCGTGAGACGGAGAGTAGCTGAGTCGAACAATGATCGGTTATGCCTCATGCTTCTACTTTATATCCAAACCCACGAACAGTATGAATCAGCTCGGGTTTATCTTTAAATGGTCGATCAATTTTATTACGTAAGTAGCCGATGTAGGCTTCGACAGTATTTGGGAGTACATCACTATCAAAGTCCCACACATGATTGATAATGTTCATTTTGCTCAAAACTCGTCCTTGATTGCGCATCAAATATTCGAGTAAGGAAAACTCTGTTTGTGTCAGAAGAATCGTTTTGGCACCTCGTTTTGTCGTATAGGTTCCGGTGTCCAGCGACAGATCCCCTGCTCGGAGTACATCATCAATAACATCCTGTGGCCGACGCATTAGTGCGCGGACGCGAGCTAGTAATTCTTCAAAATAAAATGGTTTACCCAAATAATCATCAGCACCCGCATTGAGACCGTCAACTCTGTCACGGACCATAGTCTTGGCCGTTAGTAGCAGGATCGGCGTTTTGTTACCGAGTTTGCGGAGTTCCTCGCAGATTGCAACTCCGTCCATTCCTCCTGGTAACATCCGATCGAGTATGATGACATCGTACTCATCGCCCTGTGCAGCAGCGAGCCCTTGTGCACCATCGTGCAACACCTCGACAACCGCACGTTCTTGTTCAAAGCCCTGCTTGATGGCACGAGCAATTTTATATTCATCTTCGATTACAAGTAATTTCATAACTGTATGCTACATGTTCTTTCTGAGTTATAGCTGAGTATCTGTAGTCATAATACCAAATCGCCCCAGTGTGAGGGGCGATTGCTCTTGGTTTTATATCTATTACTGCGTCTGGGACGAATTGTCCGTGCTGTCGTTTTGGTCGCGGTGCATACCATGACCACCGAACCCACCACGAGCACCATGTCCATGGCCACCCATCAGTAAGTATCTGTACTGTGAATCAATGCCATTGTCACTGAACCACTTATCTAGTTCAGTTTTATGAGCTTGCATCGCTGCTTTTCGCTCATCAGAAGTTTTACCCTGCATGGTTTCACGATTGGTTTCTCGTTCTTTTTGCAGCTCGGTTCGCTTAGCATTGATCTTGTCGGCCTGTGCCTGAGTTATTTTGCCGTCCTTCACAAGTTGCGATACCTGAGTTTTTATCTCTGCTTCACGGTCCTCTTGCATCGCGGTTCGCTGTTCATCAAAGACAGATTGGACTTGTGATTTATCCAGGTTAAATTTTGATGCAATTGCATCAACGAGGCTCGACATTGGATGGGCTGAATCCGTTGTCGTAGCTGCGTTTACTACGCTTACTCCCGTAAGCCCCGCGGCGCTGATCGCAGTGATCGCACCTATTGCTGCTAAATGTCGTTTCATTGTATTCTCCTATATTCTTGCTTATTTGTAGCTACGCGTCCGTAGTACCTCCTAAGATACAGAGCTAGATTGAGAGTTACCTGAGATTTTGTGTAGTTCTTTGTTGGAGTAAAGAGAATGGGACTACGCCCACTAATGCAACCGACCCTACTGCACGACTATGCATCATGCTCTTTTGTGTGGCATCTTTTTCCAAAATGTCATTGGCAATTCTGCCTGATTCACGTAGCGCAGAATTTGGCTTCACATGTGTTATCGCAATATCTCCATAAACCTCAAACAGTTCAGGATTTGAGGCTAATGTGGCTGCTTCAGGTGGAGCGACAGCCACAACCTCTGAAACGATACCATCCAGCTCAACAGCCGCACCTACGACCATAATATCGACTGGATCAATTGTTCTTCTCTCGCTCATTAATTTCCTTTAATCACGTTAATACTCCTACCAAAGAAAAGCGATCACCTCGTGATCGACTTTCTTTGGTAGCACCAGGTGGATCCGAACCACCGACCTCAGGCTTATGAGTCCTGCGCTCTAACCAACTGAGCTATGGTGCCCTACTGCTCTTTTCCCGTCAACAGGAAACAGAACATGCATGATTGTAACAGATCTGACGGTACATTTCCAGGACGATGCCGTTGGTATATCAACTAGAAATCTGTGTCGAAATCTGCAAGTGCAAGTTCACGACGTGAGATCAATGACTGGAGCTCGTTAGAACTGCGTATTCGATTCCAGGTATCTAAAATAGCTAACGTTAATTTGCTTTCTGCTTGTTGCTTTGTCATGGTGGACTTCCTGTTTGTTTTTTTGGGTTATGTACACATCATAGCAAATAACTTATGCTTTGTCAAGTATTAGACACAAACATTTTGACTTACAGGGGTAACCTGTGGTATAAGTAACCATAAGAAAAGGAAAAACAAAAAACATGTTCGCCTCCTACCAAGACACAATTGCACTCGGACTGCCTACTGGATTGTTATTAGTAGCATTCTTAGCTGTGTTGCATGCTTCGTTCCAAGTTGCTAGCAGTGTTTTAACGTTACTGAGCGGACACAGCTTTGTCCATAGCAAAGCACGCCATCGACTCACGTCACTCAATCTTGCCTACATAGCCGGAGTCTTCCTCGCAACCAGTTTACTTATCGCTGGGCTCACCTCGGCTTTTGTCTTGTGGTTACCGTATGACGTCATACATAGTCTGTGGCTTATCCTGATTGGGATCGCTGTCATAGTCGGGATCGTGACAATGTTCTTTTACTACCGTAGAGGAAAAGGAACCAAACTCTGGATCCCAAGAAGTTTTGCGCTATACCTCGAATCACGTGCTAAAAGTACGAAAAATGTGATTGAAGCTGCAACACTGGGAGTCGTCAGCGTATTCGCTGAGCTTCCCTTCACGGCAGTTTTTATCGTTGCCACATCGCTTGTCCTGGCAAACTCAGTCGCGCTCGATGACCACCTGGTCATAGTCGGGCTGTATTCGCTGATTGTGGTATTCCCCCTACTCGTGATTGCATCTCTCCTGTCCGCTGGACATAAACTGAGTCACATTCAGCGATGGCGCGAATCAAACAAACATTTCTTACAATTCGTTTCTGGAGTTGGACTACTGGTCGTTGCTATCTTTATCTGGGTAAACTATATCTTACAAGGAAGCACGCTATGAGTGCGTACGTGGTGAAAAAACAAACCCATGATAGTGAACTATTTGATCCTGTTCGTCTCCATAGTAGTATCCTGCGTGCTTGTATGTCAGTGCGTGCATTTGAGGGTGAAGCTCATGAAATTGCTGAGCGAGTATGCAAACATGTTATCGATTGGCTAGAAGCAAAAACCGAGGTAAGCTCCGATGACATTCGCCGAATTTGTAGCAAGCATCTTGCTGTCTATCACTCAGAAGCAGCATATATGTACGAGCAAGAAGGACTTATTCTCTAAAAAGGAAAAACAACCATGGTAAAACAGCAATATGACTTTGACCTCATCGTAATCGGCTCCGGAGCCGGTGGCAGCGTTGCTGCTGATATTGTGTCCCGAGCTGGCCAACGCGTGGCCATCATCGAAGCAGATGCTCTCGGTGGCGAATGCCCAAATTATGGCTGTGTTCCGAGCAAAGCACTCTTGCACGTTGCAAATGTCTACGACTCTGCACGTGAAGCAAAAAAGTTAGGTCTCCGACTGACCGCCATGGGTTACAACTACCCATCGATCAAAGCCTGGAAAGACCAAGCCATCAAACGTACTGGCACTCATAGCATCGAGAAATACTATCGTTCACTTGGTATAAAACTTTTCCAAGGCACTGCCCACTTCCTCAGCCCACATGAGATTACCGTTAACCGCCGTCACATCAGCAGCAAACAATTTTTGATTGCAAC
>JBDSLH010000006.1:0-6993 GCA_039916485.1 Saccharimonadales bacterium (SeqCode)
CCTCAGCGCCCACCATAGAAAAAAGATCACCAACGTGATCTTTTTTCTATTAGAAGGGTCGAATCCCAAGGATTTTATGAGCGTGGGACGTAATCGACGTGTTTGCTGAGAGAATATTCTTCTCTAAGAAGTTCAGCTAGCTGCTTGGGGTTTGTACCGCTTTTTACCCCAGGATTAAGCATGGTATACGGATCAAATGCTTTTTTGATGTCAGCCATTACATCGACGAGTTCTTCTCCTAGCTGTAGCTTGGTAAATACTGAACGTAAGCGGCCATCATTATTTTCTGCAGCAATACTGCCTCCGAGCGCAATAACTTTTGTAAAGTAGTCATTCATCAGTTTGAATACTTTTTGTCGATCTCCGAGCTTCGTGAGGTCGAGGAGGGGCATAGCATGAACATGTGCATCACCGGCATGTCCCCATGACACAATAGGCACCTTGTGTTGAGCGGATAGTTCATTAATGACACCAAGAAGCTCAAGGAACTTATCAGTTGGGACGATGCAATCATCTATAATCGGCAGCGCTGCCAAATGACCCTTCTCGTACTGCAGAACTGTTGAGCTACTCGAGCGGGCTGCCCATAAAGCTTCTTGGGCTTCTAAATCATCTGTTGCCCGGATGTCAGTCGCGATCTTGCCGATGAGATTATAGAGTTTTTTGATTTTTTTGTTACGCTTGCGGTGATTAGCATCATCAAACTCAATAAATAGCACAGCTTTCGGTGGCACATCAACAGTATCAAAAATGCCCTTCATGACATCAAGGCCTTTTTCTTTTTTTGCAAACTCAATTAACGATTCATCTATAAATTCTATACTCGTCGGTGAGACCCCTGCAGCTATATCGACCGCTTCGGCCATTGCCGCATGCGAATCAAAGCTTGCGACGAGTAATGAGGTTTGCGGTGAATACAATTCAACTTTCAGTATAGCTTCGGTAATGATACCGAGCGTACCTTGAGATCCAACAAACAGTGGCGTAAGATCACAGGATCCATCTTTGCGAAACGCATCAGCAAATGCGTATCCTACATTATCACGTGATAGAGCGCTTCGCCGACTGTCATCATACTCATAGATTGCAGTATCGTGATCAGCAGTTAAACCATCAACAGCACGGTATATTTCACCTTCAAGTGTTGGTAAACCCTTTTTACGCTCCAGCTCTTTTTTATTAATTTTTCCTGTCTGTATAACCTCGCCATTAGCAAGAACTACTTCTAGTTTTTGGACCCAGTCAACTATAGAACCATACTTAAATGACTTATCCCCACTAGAGTTGTTAGCAATAGCACCGCCAATAGTTGAATACTTATAATTTGCCGGATAGGCTGGGAGAAAAAGCCCATGTGTATGTAATGTTTCTTGCAAAGACCGAACATTGAGCCCCGGCTGTACACGAACAAGACGCTGTTTTGTATCTAGTTCAAGTATGCGCCCCATATGAGCTGTCGTACACATAATAATACCTTTCCCGATAGCTGCTCCGCTGGTATCCGAGCCATATCCTCGTGGCGTAATCGGTAATACGTGGCCCTTCTCTGCCAACTGCCATGCAAATCGCGCTACTTTTCGAACATCATTTGTCGTACGTGGATATACAACCAGACTCGGTGTAAGCGTGAGAATACTGCCATCCGTTGAGTATGATGAGCGTATCTTTTGTCCAGCGAAAACATCTCCGCTGATGTGTGCCTGCAAATACGCGGCTACCTTGTTTGAAGCTTCACCCGATTTCATTACTCTTAATAATACCATGCTGCTCACGGTTATTAATAGATATAATCTGCTTGTGAAGCTTTGTAGCCTACGCTATAATACTCGGAGTCGATTATCATTATGGCGAGTGGCGGGTTTGCGTGAAACGCAACCAGATTATGTGTAGACGCAGCGTCCACCAGCAGTCCACAGAGATAGCCGACACAGTATACTTATAATATGGTGCATGCGCGAGTGGCGGAATTGGTAGACGCGTCAGCTTGAGGGGCTGGTGAGCATTGCGCTCGTGGAGGTTCAAGTCCTCTCTCGCGCACCATAACGATAATCAAAATAGTGGCGGGACTTTCACCTCCACTATTTTTGTTTCCCAAAAAGTGGAGCTAGCGCTTACGAACGTTGTTCGTTCGCTTCTTCGCCAAGTCCTCTCTCGCGCACCATAACGATAATCAAAATAGTGGCGGGACTTTCACCTCCACTATTTTTGTTGGCCATACCTTAAGGCGAAGCGTACTTCCAACCTTTATTGACCGTCCATAACTCAACTGAACGGTATCTGTCGCTGCGATTGGCAAGCATATTTGCTGAGCTAAGCACGTTGCTATCGTTTGTGGTGATATATCGAATCTGTGGCTGGTACAGTGCAATTGCTGGAGCGTCGTTAATCCAAGTCTCCGTGAATAGCTCATATTTTGGTAGCCGAAGCGAATTCTCTAATCGCACTTGTGCACTTGAAAGCGCCTCACTAGCAATAGCAGATTTATAATTAGACAAGTTTAACCCTCTCGGATCAGCTTGTGATAGATGCCAATAGGCAAATACATCAGGATCGGCACCAAGCTCAAGTTCATATACAAATGCATCGTAGCTTCGTGGTAGAAGAACGGTTTGTTGAACATCATTGGGGTTTACGAGTCGTGTGTTTACTGTTGCCCCCAACCGCTGCCACTGTTGTTTAATCTCATCGATAATCACCGGATAATCACCCGAATTTACACCAACAAGATCAATAATCATTGGTTGACCATCTTTATAACGTTTATCGCCTTGTAGTACCCAACCAGCTTGAGTAAGCATATCTGCGGCCTGTGCGGAATTATAGGGTGCTTGTCGCTTTTGCACAGATGATGGTAGTTGTTGCGACGACAGAGGACTATCAAGTCTGGTTGCATACCCGTTTAGACGTTTGATGATTGCACCGCGATCAGTCCCACGTACAAAAGCTTTCCTGACAGCAACATCCGAAAATATAGGCGCATCGTTTCTCAAAAAAGTAAACATTCCGTCCGAGATTAATGTTCGATACACCACAGCATCAGGACGCTCCGTTATGAGGTCTCGTAGCTGTGCCCCAGTCAAATCAAGTGCTGAGTTGACTTCCTGTCGAGCGAATGCAAGCTTCAGTGCTTCTGAGTCTTTAAAGATGTGTAGCTGATACCTCTCAAGTTTTGGAGCGCCACGTAGATAACCCCCATTACGCTCCAAGTACACAATCAGGCGACCTTCATCAGGATCAATAACTTGGAACCTGTTAAATTTGAAGGGCCCAGACCCGATCGGTTGTCTATTAAAATCTGCTTCTCGTAATCGTTCTGGTGCGGTTGTACCGAGGATGTGTCGTGGCAATATGCCAAACGTTAAAGCATGAGGAAACGCAGCGTAAGGTCGAACAAGTTCAAAAGCGACTGATGTTTGAGATACCTTAGTAACTCGTACTTGCGACCAGCTACCATAGAGTGGAGAACGCACTAATGGATTCTTGATTACGCCAATAGTATATATGACATCATCTGCAGTTATCTTCTTGCCATCATGCCAATAAATATCGTCCCGAAGATCAACAATATACTTACGGCCCTCATCTTCGACGCGCCATGACGATGCAAGCTCTCCTAGTAAGTGGGTGGTCGAATCATAGCTAAATAAACTTGAAAACAATAATCGAGATGCCGATTGCTCTGCTGGTGTTCGAGCAAATATTGGATTCATTGTTTCGAGAGCTCCAACCACTCCTTCCGCATACGTACCACCTTCCTTCGGTGAAAATTGCGAATATGAACGTTGATAGCCCAGCAACTGAAAACCACTGACAGCAATGAGTAGTCCGACAAATAGCAGCCATCCTAGTGCGTGCCTCTTCACAAACCGGATATTATCAAATCTGGATACAATAAATCTATGAGCATGCTTCAGAGTCGCGTTTTCCATATCACGAGCACGTCGTCGGAGAATAGTACTCGACGGGTTTAGTTTACGGAATCGCCGCCAGCTTGGATCGGGCTTGTCTTCCACCTATAACCACCTATCCAATCAAAAGTCCAGCAACAATAGACAGCACGAAAACAATAGCAAGCACTATTGTTGCTTCGTGAAGATTCTTGTCTAGACCGCGACGTGTTGTATAGAGCTCGCCTGAGCTACCAAATCCTGCACCGAGTGTTGCGCCTCGTGCCTGTAACAAAATAAATAAAATCATGAAGACCGATGATGCAACGGTAATGAGGTCAAGAATGTTACTTGTCTGCATGAATATAGCTCCCTTTATGTCGATATGACTCTATTATACTGCTTAATACATAATTCGTCAGGCTTATGATCATACCGGCTAGAATTGCGCCAACAAACGTGATTTCGATGTTCGGCACGAGCGCCAATGCAACATAGACAAGTATACCGTTGATAACTAGCATGAATAAGCCCAGGGTCAGCAAGATTGCCGGTAGAGATAATATTATTATGATCGGCCTTAATAGAGCATTTACTACAGAAAATAATAGTCCAGCCAGCAAATATGCCGCTGTTCCAGCTGTAGATGTTGCGAAATCTCCGGTTGCGAGTACTGTTACCGCCACCCACATAGCCACCGAGTTGATCAGCCACCTAACCAAGAAAAAGTAAAATTGGTGTTTCATTATCTATCAACAGTATACCAGAAACCGCTTATTCCTTGGGATGCAACCATGTATAAATATCTTCACCTTTGCCCTCACCCATGGCAGCACGTAGCTGTTCTTTAGTGGCTTGCTGTACACCAATACCACTCCCAAATACTGCAATCAACTTTTTGCGAGTTGCTGGACCGACACCAGGAATAGTATCAAGAATGCTTTTTGTTGCGCCCTTTCGCTTGAGAGTACTGTGGTAGCTCACAGCAAAACGATGCGACTCATTGCGAATCCTCTGTAGCAATTTCACGATATGGCTGCTTTTAGCTAGCGTAATTAATATAAAATCTTCGGAAGATTCTATCCCAGGCATCGTAACATCCTCGGCCTTTCTACCATTATACGTTGACAGCGATGAGAGCGTTCTCGTCAGCACTTCAGGTACTTCATCGACTGTATATTCTTCTTGAGCCCATGCTTTGATAGCATCGATATCCAGATGTACAGAAGATTTTTCAGTATGAACAACAATCTGTTCGTCTCGCTTTGCGAGACCAATAATAGGTACCGTTATCTGTAGCTCCTCCAACGCCTCTATGGCAGCCGATAGTTGTCCTTTGCCCCCATCTATCAAAATCAGGTCAGGTTTAGACCAATCCGTATGACGACCACTAAATCTACGTCTCATCGTCTCTCGCATATGGCCAAAATCATTATTTCCTGGCAATTGCATTTTAAATTTACGATACTCACTTTTATCAGCAAGTCCATTAGTTGCGACCACCATGCTGGCAACATTGTTTGTCCCACTCATATGGCTGATGTCGTATCCTTCGATGCGACGAGGTATATCCTTCAGACCAAGTAGTCGTTGTAGTCCAGCCAGTCCATGGTCTTTGCTTATATTCATAAATTCACGATCGGAGAAAATAATTTGCTGGGATAACTGCTTAAGGTCTCGTAGTCGATTCCGCAACACTGCGGCTTCTTCATACTGTTTTTCACTGCTAAGCGTTTTCATATCGCGCTCAAGCTCCCGAATAAGCGTTTTGCGATCACCATGGAGATATCTCATCAGCTTTTTAAGCGTTTTCTTGTATTCTTCAGATGTTGTTTTTTGTGCCTCAACACCAGGGCACAATCCAAGGTGATACTGCAAACATAATGTGTTCGGCATTCGTTCATGAACACTATACGGGAACACACGACGTAAATATCTCAGTGCTTTTTTAATTGCCCAGCCATTGTAGTACGGTCCAAAATAAGTTGCATCGTCATCATGAGGCTGCCTTGTAAATGATATTGCAGGATATGCTTCTCTCATTGGTATGCGGACAAAGAGTTGGCTCTTATCATCACGTAGCAATATGTTAAATCGAGGCATGTACCGCTTAATCATTTCAGATTCGAGAAATAGTGCATCAAGTTCAGTCTCAACCTCGATCCATTCAACATCATCTATCTCGGCGACCAGTGCATCAGTCTTTACGTCCCGCACACGAGACTCTTGAAAATACTGACGCACTCTATTTTTGAGATTAGCGGCTTTGCCTACATAGATAACTTCTCCACTTTGGGACTTATGGAAGTAAACACCAGGTACTGTGGGCAGTTCTTTCAGCTTGTTCTGAAGTGTTAAAGTCATGTATCTAGTATACCTAAGCAGTGTTATAACCGCTGGAAAGTAACCTGTATGCTCTCGTTCTAAACGCAATAAGCGCTATGAGTATCATACAAATACCAGAGGCAAGAAATACTAGAGCGATGCCACGTACATCACCGGTTCCAAGTAACCATTTAAATTGTTGCTGACCTGCATCTGTTTTCATGTATGGAAGAATGATAAACTCCGCGATAGGTCCTATCATAAATGCAGTAATTGGTGCAGCTGCGGACTCGACACTTTGTGCAAATCCAAACACTCGACCTTGCTTTTCATATGGCACTACTCGCTGTATTATTGTCTGTTCAGCAGCTTCGGCAAATGGTACTGTCGCCATGTATAGCCAGATACCGACCGCATACAACCACCACCACTCACGAATCGTAAAGGTAGCTCCCAGGAATCCCATAACAATAAGTGTAAGTAATAAGGTTTTGATTGGATTTTTACCGAGCCCATACTTTGCAATCAACCCGCCACCAATAATGAAGCCTGTCCCAGCTACCGCAAACACAAATCCCCATTGTTCAACAGTAAATATAGTCAAACCATACGGATCCATAAGCGCCATATAAACACCTCCGATAAGGTTGTTAAATGTGGCCATAATAATCAACGCGAAGAGTCCTGGGACTGCGTGTATAGCTGCAAGACTTCCTTTGATGTCGACCTTCTTCTGCTTGAGAGATGGGTCGTGCAAAATTTTCTTTTCAGTAATTTCTAT
>JBDSLH010000007.1:0-66315 GCA_039916485.1 Saccharimonadales bacterium (SeqCode)
ATAGTCAATAGGTGAACAAATGCAACAGCAGTCATGAAAATCGCAATGGCAAGCGTCCAGCCCAGACCCAGCAATCCAATAGATAACCCACTCAGTGCACTAGTTATAATAAACCCTACGCCCTGACCCGTTCCGACGAGTCCGTTTGCCTTATCTCGCTTATCTTTATCAACCAGCAAAGTAACAGTTGTACTCAGCGCAATATTTCGTAAATTTTCTACGACGGCACCAATAAGGATCAAGAATGTAAAAATCCAAAAAGGAACCTGAGACAAATTCGCGAGCGCTGCCTCTCCAACAAGTACGTAGAATCCTCCAGCCAACACAAACATAATGAGGGTGAAGACACTTGATATAGCCATAACGCGTTTTTTCCTGTTGTGATCAACAAACGTGCCGAATGCTATCCCACATAGTGCGATAAGTAACATATACGAGCCACCAATAATTGCTGTTGCGAGTACAGAACGAGTTTCTAAATATGCCCAAAACGTCAGACCAAACCACAAAAAACTAGTCGTTACATTAGCAACAACTGTATTTATGAGCACATTATAAAACTGTTTCATTAAGACCTATTGTACAATCTTTTGTGAAAATGTAACTACCAAGTATTCTTAGTTGCTAAGTATGTTCGACATACGGTACCGTATAACATCCGCAATCAATACTTCAGGAAGCTGTTCGGTATGTGGAAATTGGACGGAACCCTTACCTTGCTTGTACCGAGAAAATTCTTTGGTAAACGCCACATGACCGTTGGGCGTTGCATAAAGCCCAATGTGATGAGCGTACCCAGCAAAGTAGACAAGCGGCTTACCATTTATTTTGTAAGCCGGCATTTTATACGCAAAATCTTCCGTAGCCTGGGGCGCTATCTCATGGACAATGCTACGGATTTTATTGAGACGATCTCGTGTCATACCTTCAAAAGAATTAATGTAGTCATCAACCTGTGTATGCGTTTTCATAATACCGATAGTATACTACGATTATCCAGCTAGTAGATCTTTGAGTTCACCCTCTAGTACATGTTGTGGACGTACGCCTACTAATTCTTTGATCATTTCACCGTTTTTAAATACCTGCATATTGGGAATACCACGGACACCGTATGTGCCTGCAAGTTGAGCATTGTCAGGTGATTCTTCTATATTAACTTTTACGATATCTAGTTTGTCATCAAGCTTCTTTGCTGTTGCTTCAAGCACCGGTGCCATTGCGTGGCATGGTGCACACCACACAGCCCAAAAATCTACCAAAACAATTTTGTTGTTCTCAAGTACTTTAGATTTGAATTCTGCTTGCGTTGTTGTCGTGTGTAATGCCATATTACTATATATTATACAGGAATTTTGTCTGGTTCGCTGATCGAGAATACAATAGCCGGTACACGAGTTGCAGTCGGAAGTATATTTTCAAGTATATCTTTATACGCATCTACAACGTCAAATAATGCTTCGCCCTTAAGTTGTGTTTGCTCCAGCTGACGTATTGTAAGCCATCTGATATCTGGAGATTCCGGAGGTAGTATTTCATGACGAGGGTCTTCCTGAACTATGCAAGCATACCCTAAATCGCTGTGATAATGTGTATCATTTACTCTATGGGTATTGAAGTTTATAGGAACAGGATGGAGGATACTTTGCCCGTGCGGAGCGAGGGGTGCCATCTGAAGTACGGTGAGTTGATCTTGATCATAGCCTGCTTCTTCACGTACTTCATGGATGAGTGCGGACCAGGGGGTTTCAGTGAGTTCAATATGTCCTCCAACTTGTAATAGCTTACCGAATTTTTTGTGCATATGAACAAGACAAAGCCATTCGCCATCAAATTCGCGCATTATGTATGCGCTAATAGTCATATCGTGTTGGCCTTTACCAGTATGGATATGCGGCATTATTTGCGACCCTCCTCGTTAGCTACGACAGGCCGACACTGTGCTTTGTGATAGAGGAGATCCTGATTTTGCCGACATTTCTCACAAATTAGCACAAGATCATTACATTGTGCATTTGCACAGTTCTCAAAATTACTGGTTTTCTTACTACAATGTATGCATTTCCCAATTGTTTTAGTATGATCAGAAAAATTAACCGTCATGCGATCATCAAATACACGAAGGCTCCCTTCCCACAGACCATCATCACCATACTGTTCTCCATACTTTACGATGCCACCGTCTATTTGATAAACGTCTTTAAACCCTCGTTTTTTCATCATAGAAGTGATTACCTCGCAGCGGATGCCACCCGTGCAATACGTAACTATTTTTTTGTTTTTGATATCATCATATTTATCACTTTCAAGCTCCGCTATAAAATCGCGCGAGGTGTTCGTGTTAGGAACAACCGCATTTTTAAATTTACCAATGCTTGCTTCGTGAGCATTCCTACCATCAAAAAAGACCACATCATCACCATATGTTTCGACAAGTTCATGAACCTGTTGCGGTTTGAGGTGGATACCTCCGCCAACAACACCAGTCTCATCAACTTCAAACTCATCCTCGGAGTTTTTAAAACCAACAAGCTCTCGCCTGTGTCTCACGCTCAACCTTGGGAAATGTTCTTCACTACCATCGCTCCATTTAAAAACCATGTCTTTAAACACTGGATACTGTTTTGTAGCTTTGATATATGCTTTCAATACTTTTATATCTCCACCAACAGTACCGTTAATTCCGTGACGACTAACTAAGATTCTTCCTTTAAGATCGAGACTTTCACACAATGTTTTTTGCCAGAGCTTTACTGACTCAGGATCTGTAAGAGGCGTAAATTTGTAATACAGTAGTATCTTTTGCATAACAGAGGTCATTATACCATTGCTTGACATTTATATAAAAATTTGTTATAATTAAATTATATAGCGTGCTATAATTTATAGCATTATGAACCAACGTGGTTCCTCTATGTCAATAAGCGTGCGGGATCTCGACCGTACATCTAACAAAAATAGGAGCATTTTATGCAACGTAAAATTATAACATTATTCTGGAATGTATCGAGCCGATATAGCGCTCTGCGTCTGTTGGCGTTGGGTTTGCCTGTGCTCGCTGTGTCTGTCAATGCAATTGCAGGTCCATACGTCCTTTCCCAGTTTTTAGATAGACTACAAACAGGTGGAATTACACTTGAGAATAGTTGGTCACTGATTGCATTCTATGGAGGCTTGGTAGTCCTAGGTGAGGTCGTTCTTTGGAGGCTCGCACTATACTTTACTTGGACATTTGAGGTGCATACCATACGAGATCTTCACCAAGTAATATTTAATAAGTTATCCCATCAAGATCTTGTTTTTCATGCTGATCGATTTGGAGGGGCTTTGGTAAGTCAAAGTACTAAATTTGTCGGAGCATTTGAACGATTTTGGGACATGATTATTTGGAGTGTTATGCCAATAATTTCTACGGTAATCGGCTCAATCATTGTCTTATCTGCACTAGGACTATGGCAGTATGGGTTGTTCCTTGCGGTATATGCTGTGTGTTTTGGAGTTGTTGTATACGTTTGTTCACGATTCCTTGCACAAATAAATCGCGATGAGGCTTCGGCTAGTAACAGAATAAGTGGGTACTTAGCAGATATGATTACCAACGTAAGTACAGTCAAGTCTTTTGGACGAGAAGATTATGAACACGCACAAGTAGGCTCATATGCCAAGGACTGGCATGCCGCTTCTACGAAGCTTAAGTGGGGTGTGCTCGGTGCTACCACAGCGTTTAGCGCAATGTACGCTGTCGGTGCAACGGCTGCACTGATATTTGCCGTGCTTGGTGCACAGTATGGTGTAGCGTCTGTTGGGATGATCTACCTCATTTTTATATACGCGCTTAATATAAATCGTCAACTATGGGAGCTGAATAACATTACTCGAACCTACGACCGCGTGATCGGTGACGCGGATGAGATGACAAAAATACTGGAAAAGGATTTTGATCTTATTGATAATTCAAATAACAAACTTCAAGCGTCGAAAGGTGATGTATCATTTAGTCACATTTCGTTTACGCATGATAACGGTAAAGGTGAACAAGTCTTCCAAGATTTCAATTTATCTATACCAGCCGGACAACGTGTAGGCATAGTCGGTCATAGTGGCGCAGGTAAAACTACATTAACTAATATCTTATTACGATTTTCTGATGTTGAGCACGGTTCAATTACTATCGATGGTCAAGACATTAGTGAGGTTACTCAGCAAAGTCTCCATGAAGAAATTGCATATGTCGCTCAAGAGCCTATTTTGTTTCACCGAACCCTCAAAGAGAATATCTCATATGGACGGTTAGATGCGACGCACCAACAAATTATTGAGGCCGCCAAAAAGGCACACGCCTATGGGTTCATTACTAAACTTCCTGACGGTTTAGATACTATGGTTGGCGAACGAGGTATAAAGTTATCCGGTGGTCAGCGGCAGCGGATTGCAATCGCAAGAGCCATCCTGAAAGACGCTCCAATACTTGTACTCGATGAAGCAACTTCAGCACTTGACAGTGAGAGTGAAAAACTCATACAAGATAGCTTAAGTGATCTTATGAAAGACCGTACCAGTATTGTCATCGCTCATCGACTGTCTACCATAGCAAAGCTTGATCGAATTATCGTGCTTGATCAAGGAAGAATTACAGAAGACGGCACACATGCTGAATTACTCACCCAAAACGGAACCTACTCCCGTCTTTGGTCTCATCAGAGTGGCGGATTCCTTGAGGAATAATTACTAATAGCACCCTATTCTAGGAAAAATTATTTCTTACGTCGCTTAGCGAGTTTTTGCCAAAATTTATCAATCTCATACTCTAAATCAACATCATAAGAATTTGCAAGTGTTACTGTTGAGATGATCAAATCAGCAAACTCTGATCCGAGGTCACCATCATTACTCTTGTAGTCTACTGTCTTACTCTGTTTGCGGATAGCCTCCGCAACTTCACCAAGTTCTTCAATAAGAAAAAGTAACTGCATTTCAGTTGATGGTTTGAGTTTACTGTTGTTACCCCAGTCATCTTTTACTGCTTGTTGTAGGTCTGATATTTTCATACACGTAGCTCCTTTTATATCAGAACGGAGCGACCCGATGATCACTCCGTTCTAGAAATATCTTATGCTAGATTATTCTTTCTTAGATTGGTCTGATTTGCCATCCTCAGTGTTCTCGGTTGGAGCTTCCTCACCATTTTCGACTTCAACTTCACTGACATCTTCAGCGTCACCAGCAGATGATTCATTTGCAGCTTGGAGCGCTGCTGGTTCCCAAACACTAGCGACCATCAAGTCAGAAATTTGTGGTTTTTCTTCGTCAGTTTCATCACCGTGTCCACTATCATGCTCTACGAATTCGACTCCTTCATCTAATTTCGCATCGGCAAGTGTAACCTTATCACCAGACTCAACGAGTCCAGTAATATCTATTTCAATTGATTCAGGAAGGTCCATAGGCAATGCACGAACTTGGATCTTATCAAGTGCCTGTAGCACGATGAGGCCAGATTTTTCTGCAACGCTCTCACCTTCACCGACGAGCTTGATAGGCACTTCAGCTTCAACAGGCTCATTCTGGCGGACGGCATGAAATGATACGTGATTGATACGTCGCTTTACATTGTCGACATCAACGTCTTTAATCATTGCGATTCGTTTTTTAGTGCCGATTGTGAGATGTACTGGGGCATGCTTTCCAGCAGCAGTATACACTTTCGACATCAAGACTTGGTCGACCTGGACTGCTTCTGGTTCAATACCAGGACCATATACAACACCTGGCACTATACCGTCTTGCCGTAACTGTCTTACTTTTTTACCCTTTAGCGTACGTTCACTCAAACTGAGTGTGATTTTTTCTCCCATCTTTCTCCCTTTCTATGGATATGTTTACGGAGTTATTATTCATTATATTTTACCATATATTTTTGAAAAATGCTAAGACTGGTGACCATGCTACAATACCTAGAGTATGCTTGAAAGTCTTCTAGAATTCATCACTGGTCTTGGTTGGCTAGCCGTTATTGCGGTCATCTATGCAGAGTCAGGTTTGCTTATTGGTTTTTTCTTACCGGGTGACAGTTTGTTGTTCACGGCTGGATTTTTAGTGCATGAACAAATATTCGATATCAACATTCACGTATTTGTAGCCCTACTGTTCTTGGCAGCTGTAACTGGGGATAGTACTGGGTACGCGTTTGGATCCAAAGTAGGACGTAAATTGTTTGAACGAGAAAATTCTCGATTTTTTCGAACAGAAAATTTAGAGCGAGCTGAACGGTTCTATAAAAAGCATGGAGCTAAAACTATAGTCTTAGCTCGATTCATTCCAGTCATCAGAACATTTGCTCCAATCATTGCTGGAGTAAGTTCTATGAAATATCGTACGTTTCTCATGTATAACATTGCAGGTGGACTGTTGTGGGCTGCTGGTTTTACGTATTTAGGTTACTATGCAGGTCAACTACTAAATTCTCTGGGAATAAATATTGAGCTTGCAGTAATCGTAATCATTATTGTATCAACCGTGCCACTACTGGTACATCCGCTTATGAACAAAAAGCGACGAAGTGACCTCATTGAAGGCACAAAGCGAGAGATACAAATACTTCTAAAGCGTTAAAGAAGTGCTTTTAGGTACTGGCCAGTGTGACTACTTTTGTCTTTTGCAACTTGCTCCGGTGTTCCTTGACTGAGTATCTGACCGCCACCGATTCCACCTTCAGGTCCCATGTCGATGATATGGTCTGCTGATTTAATTACGTCGAGATTGTGCTCAATTATCACCATACTATTGCCTGTTGATACGAGTGCCTGAAGAACATGGAGGAGTTTGTGAACATCAGCTGAGTGAAGGCCGGTAGTCGGCTCGTCAAGGATGTAAAGGGTCTTTCCAGTTGCACGCCGACTAAGTTCTGTAGCCAGCTTAATACGCTGAGCTTCTCCACCACTAAATGTTGTAGCAGGTTGCCCAAGTGTAATATAACCAAGTCCAACTTCAACCAGCGTATCCATTTTCCGTTTAATAGCCGGAACATTTTCAAAGAATTCTGCTGCTTGCTCTACCGTCATACCGAGTACATCCGAAATAGTTTTGTCTTTAAATGTAATCTCAAGTGCTTCTCTGTTGTAGCGTTTGCCGTGACAGATTTCGCACTCTACATATACGTCTGGAAGGAAGTGCATTTCAATTTTTATCACACCATCACCCTGACAGTTTTCGCAACGACCACCACGAACATTAAAACTAAACCGTCCGGCCTTATAGCCACGAACATTTGCTTCTGATGTACTTGCAAACAATTCACGAATTGGTGTAAACACACCAGTATAGGTAGCCGGATTGCTCCGCGGTGTTCTGCCGATGGGTGACTGGTCAATAACAATAACCTTATCGAGATGTTCTATGCCTTCGATATAGTCATGCTTACCAGAAACTTCATGTGCTCTATTGAGACGTGCTGCAAGCTCTTTGGCTATAATGTCATTTACCAGTGTGCTTTTACCTGAGCCACTGACGCCACTGACAACTGTCATGTTTCCGAGTGGTATATCAACAGTAAGATTCTTAAGATTGTGTTCTCGTGCACCAACGACGCGAAGTATTTTTCCGTTACCAGATCGACGTTTTTTAGGAACTGGAATTGTCAGTGCACCACTCAGGTACTGGCCAGTTATACTCGATGGATTTTTGCTGACCTCTTCTGGTGTTCCGGACGCACATACATTTCCACCACGCACTCCAGCACCAGGTCCAATGTCCAATAAATAATCAGCTGATCGAATTGTGTCTTCATCGTGTTCCACGACAAGCACGGTGTTACCTAAGTCGCGGAGACGCTTTAACGTTTTAATGAGCTTGTCATTATCTCGTTGATGAAGCCCGATTGACGGTTCATCAAGAACGTACAGTACACCTTGCAAGCCAGATCCAATTTGCGTTGCTAGTCTAATACGTTGAGCCTCGCCCCCACTGAGCGTGTTAGCGGCACGTCCTAGCTCAAGATAGCTTAGGCCGACATCGTGCATGAAACCCAAACGGGCAGTAATCTCACGCAATATTTGTCGCGCAATTGCCTGCTCTTTTTCGTTCAATGTTAGATCGTCACGGAAAAGTTGTAACGAATCGTCAACACTCAGACTTACAACGTCCATGATGGACAAGTCATGAACCGTAACTGCCAATACTTCTGGTTTTAATCGTGCTCCCTTACATGTGTAACATTCCCGCTCACGCATAAATCGCTCGATGTCTTTGCGCATGAAATCACTATCTGTTTCTTTATGACGTCGCTCAAGGTTTGGGATCACACCTTCATATGTTGTATCAAAATAACGATCCGAGCTCAGTCTGACTGTATATTTTTCGGATCCTGTACCGTATAAGATTTTTTCTACTGATTCACTTGAAAGAGTTTTTACTTGATCTTGGATACTAAATCCATGACTATCACCAACCGCCGACAACTTTTTCATGTACCATGCATCAGAGTTAACACGATTAAATGGCCGTAATGCACCCTCAGCAATAGTCAGATTTGGGTTAAAAACAAGATCAGGATCTACTTCAAGACGACTACCAAGCCCAGTACATGTGGGGCAGGCGCCGAATGGGCTATTAAAACTAAAGAGGCGTGGCTCCAGCTCTGGAATAGCCACATCTGGGTGATCGACACATGCATAGCGCTGAGAAAATATATGTTCTGCATCATCATTATCTGCATCTAGTACACGAATCGTGCCTTCGGATACAAGCAGCGCCTGTTCAACTGACTGTGCTATTCGTGCTGTTGACTCCTCATCGTTAACAAGTCGGTCAACAACTATATCAATGGTGTGTTTATATTTCTTATCGAGTTCTGGAAACTCATCAAGCGCATAAATCACGCCATCAACACGGACACGTGCAAAGCCTTGTTTCAGGAATTGCTCTGATACATGTGCAAACTCACCTTTTTTGCCCTGTACAAGTGGTGCCATGATAATGAGTCGCTTACCCTCACCGATGGCGCGTACGTGATCAACAATGCTCTGTGGAGTCTGCTTAGTGACAGGCTTATGACATATTGGGCAGTGTGGTATACCAATACGAGCATAGAGTAAACGTAGATAATCATAGATCTCTGTGACCGTTGCGACAGTACTGCGAGGGTTTCGACTTGTCGATTTTTGATCAATAGATATCGCTGGGCTTAGTCCATCAATTTGATCAACATCAGGTTTTTCCATGAGACCCAAAAATTGTCGCGCATAACTACTCAGGCTCTCGACGTACCGTCGTTGGCCTTCTGCATATATAGTGTCGAATGCTAGTGATGACTTCCCCGATCCTGATAGCCCTGTAATTACCACGAGTTTATCCCGTGGGATTTCTACAGAAATATTTTTGAGGTTGTGCTCTCTAGCTCCGGTAACTTTAATTAACTCCGACATAACCTATCTATTATAGCAATAATCAAACCCCTTGTCTTATTGCTATAATAGAAACGTGAAAGAAAGACTAGTAACCAGGTGGCAAACCGTGCCGCGACATATACGACGCCCCATTGTTTTGACCATCGGTTTATTTTTTGTACTTCTATCTGGATCAATTGGCTGGTTGCCAGGTCCTGGGGGGATTCCGATTTTTTTACTCGGCATTGCCATACTCTCATCTGAGTTTCACTGGGCCGAACGACTAAAACAATATATTCTCGGTCACATTCATGCTGCAGGCACCTGGATGCGTATGCATAAAGCGTTCAGCTCGATCATCCTACTAGGTGGAGCACTGATCAGTACAACCATACTGTATATGCTTTTTATTATTAAATAACATACTTGTATCTTATGTAAATTAGTGGTATTATATACTTCACTAATTAAGCTCGGAGTCGTATGCAAAAAGTCATCATCAAAACTAGCATCGTCATTGTGCTTTTAGCTCTTGTCCTGCAACCAATAGTACTTAATGCTGTTTTTTCATTTTTATTTGCAGGAATAGTCCCAGGGACACAGATCACACTCCCATTTTGGGCCATGAGTTGCATACTGTTTAGTATTGGATATGGCGCTACACTCTGGCTCAAACGTGACATGCTCTATATTGGTGATGTACGCGGCATTGAAAAGCAACGCAAGCAAACGGCACGTGCCTATGTCGCGCAAAAAACGTCAAGATCCGTCGAAGTAAAAAAACCAGTCCGTGTCAGACAGCGCCGTCGTCAGCAAACTGCCACATCATAAATCATCATTGGGTATGATACTCTCTGCCCAGAGATGTAACTCCTCGAGTACATAACTTTCAGCACCACTTCGTTTTAATCGTTCAAGTGCAATGAGGAATGGTGGCAATTTTTGCTGTAATTTTGCCATTCTATAAGATTCCCATTCAACATATTCATCTTCGGAAAGAGTGGTTGGATAGTTTCGTGCTTTGTAGCGAAACAGTAATACATCTAGGCGTTTATCTATAAATTCCGGATGAAAATCTGCAAGCTCACTTGCTGTCGCATTCCGAACAGCATTGATCCTTGGCTTATCTTTATCCGCGGTAAACTGATCGTATAGTTTATGCTCAACATCATTTGTTTCTGGAAATGGTTCCCGAAGTTGATAGGCTTCGTGGACCACATCTGCAAATCCTGGATTATTCCGCAAAATAGTCGTATTTCTCTGAATATCATCGAGATCTATAGCAAGTCGCTGCTTTGTTGCGTCGTCAAGCACGCCAAGTGGTGCTACGGCTGGACTCCGAGCGTAGTTTAATTCTTTGACAGGTAACGCTAAAAAGCCTTCCTGCTGTCGCTGGTCACGCTTAGCAAATATAACTTCGGCTAACTGCTTCGGTGTCGCCGTTAAAAATGGCGTAGGATCATACCGCGTATCATATACAATGATCGAACCAGGCGACACTGCCTTTGTGAGGGGATACGCCACTGTCGTTTTCTCGTGAGCGGGGTCGTACCTCCCAGATGTATACACAAAAGGTTGCGGGCTCTCCAAACTTATAAGCTCATGAACTTGCTTTTTGTTTCTCATCGAAAATATGTACGAAAATAGCTTAGAC
The DNA here is from genome assembly GCA_039916485.1 of Saccharimonadales bacterium (SeqCode). GTDB lineage: Bacteria > Patescibacteriota > Saccharimonadia > Saccharimonadales > Saccharimonadaceae > JAPUDQ01. The sequence continues at coordinate 11,038 of JBDSLH010000007.1, forward strand.
TGCTTTTTTTTGATCAGACTAGTGAGCTGGATAAGTGCATCCACATCACTCATAGCGTCATGAGCCTTTGTGTGATCGAGCTTATTTGCAATGGCGAGTAATTCAAGTTTATTGACTGCTTTGTTATTTTCATCAACAGGCCACTCCATGCCTTCAGGACGTAATGCCCTCGTCATTCTGACGACATCGAGCATGTCCCAGCGCCCGCGCCCCTCACTCCACGCCCACTCATACGGATCATAAAAATTACGCCAAAGTGTATGGCGTATGAACTCATCATCAAACCGGATATTGTTATATCCAATCATAATGGTTTCGGGTGTCGCAATCTCAGAGACAAATAGTTTACAAAATTCGGGCTCTGTATATCCATCTGCAAGTGTTGATTGGGGCGTAATGCCAGTCACCATAATAGCATCCGGACTCGGAAGCGTATCGTCACTCACTTTAACGAGAATATTGTATGGCTCGCCTATTGGTTCGAGGTCAATCGTGGTACGACGTCCTGCAAACTGCATAATACGATCTTCACGAGGATTAAGACCGCTAGTTTCGAGGTCATAAAAGAAAAATGTTTGTGCCATACACCTAGTATACGGCAAATAAAAAAACACCCATCTGGGTGGATTGTTCGTAGTGTTGCCGGTGCCCGGCTACGCTGCATGTGCAGACGTAGCCGGGCAAGCCGGAGAGAGGGTCAGCGCCCGAGAGGAATGTCCCGGACAGGGCACAGCCTGGCGGCGATTCCGCGGTAGTCCGCCGAGGGCATGTTGTCCCGGACAGGCTGCTGAGACGCTGTGGTCCGCAGGGCGCCACGACCGATGGGGCTGAGGTCCGCGAGGGCGCGACCACTCGGGCCGAGGTCTTGGACTCGCTTGGGGTTGTTTGTCACGGTTGAACCTTTCTGTGCATAGACGAATCCATGCGGGTTGACGGTACGAAGGGATTTCGGGTGGTGCAGTCTGTACTCGAGGCAAAAATGGTGCGAATACAGGCTGCAGGATCCGAATATGGTGACAGCCCAAACAAAAAATCAAGGAATCAGCGATGTGACTCAACTTGACCTGATTTACTATACTCCTCTGTTCAATGCTGTCAATATAAAAATAACAGCATATACTTTTATATTATCATAAATATATAATTTTGTCAAATAACTCAAGTAAAATACACAAATTTATACATGATAAAATATGTATATGTCTCATATTGGTACCCGCTCCTATATCAACAACGTACTCCGCCTCATAGGTGCAAACGGGTTGAGCGGCATGGTATTCCCTACCGGCAGGATTAGCGAGGTATCTGCAGCCATGCTGTCTATGCTCAAAGCTCCAGAGCATATATCTTCACATAGGCTAATTGCTGAGTTGCGCCGTCAAGATCTCGTCCTCATCACAAAACTGGATGGGTCGATAAAAGTACAGCTTAGCGTCAAAGGTGTGCACCGACTGCAACTGGCAGAAATTCGATCCACAGCTGTTGCATCACAAAAGACGTGGGATCACATATGGCGAATGGTTGTATTTGATATTCCTGCTAGACATGCTGATTCAAGATATCTTTTGACGTCTGAGCTAAAACGGCTAGGGTTTGTCATGCTACAAAATAGTATGTGGATACATCCATACCCATGTTTTGAACAAATATCTATCATGGTCCAGTATGCCAACATACAACCATTTGTTACCTATGCAGAGATTTCAAGTATTGATATGAGATCACAACAGAAATTGTTAGTTCAGTATCCGGAGTTATCAAATTAATTGTGGTGGGCTAGTTTAGCTCACTACAATTAGTAATCTTCTTCTCGCTCTAGATAGGTAGTTCGGTACTCTCCGTCTTCACCAAACACAATAATGCTATCATTCTCGACACCAGCGCGAACTAGCTCATGGGCAATGCCTAGTTTCTTCATAATATCTCTGAGACGGTTAACGGTATGAACATTATTAAAATCTGTACGGGCAGCAAAACGCTCGATTTTTTGCCCAGTAACTACGAAGGTATCGTTTTCTTTTCGAACGTGCCATGCATCAGCTTCCTGCGCTCCAGATAGTCGGATAGTCGGGATCCCTGTTGGTTCCTCGTCAGCCATTGCTGCTAATAACTCTGCTTCTCGACGTCTCTCATCAGCAACAGTTCGAGCAAGGACACGCAGTAAGGCTTCTAAACCTTCTTTAGCGACCGCAGAAATAAAGTGGATTTTCGCTGAGTCACCTGCCACTGCACGTAAGCTTTGCTCTTGCATGTCGCGAATCTCTTGATCAAAGCCCTCGGATTTCGTGAGTGCAATAATTTCTGGTCTGTCAGTCAAGTCAGTTTTGTATTTTTTGAGCTCAGAACGAATGACCTTATAGTCTTTGGCAACATCATCACTATATATATCAATAAGATGGAGTAGTACAGCTGTGCGCTCCACATGTCGGAGGAAGGCATCACCGAGACCTTTGCCTTCGCTCGCACCCTCGATGAGCCCAGGGATATCAGCGATCAAGACACTCGTATCATCAATATCAGCAACCCCTAGATTTGGCGTTAACGTTGTAAACGCATAATCGGCTATCTCGGGTTTTGCATTGCTCACGACACTCAAAAACGTTGATTTACCTGCATTAGGGAAACCAACTAAACCGACATCGGCGAGTAGCTTTAACTCTAGGCGTGCTTCAAACTCACCGCCCATTTCACCGAGCTCAGCTACTCGTGGAGCTTGTCGTGTTGAGCTCTTAAAGTGGGCGTTGCCAAAGCCACCGTCACCGCCAGCAGCAACAACGGCTTTTTGGCCCTTCTCAAGCAAATCTGCAATCAGCTCCTTGCCTTTGAATATTTGCGTACCGACAGGTACATAGGCAATTAAGTCTTTGCCATTTCTGCCGTGTTTTTTGCGTTCGGCACCAACTTGTCCATCGGGGGCATTAAGCTCGGGTTTAAACCGGTAATCAACCAGAGTATTTTTGTTTTCATCGGCCTGGAAGATTACGTTACCGCCACGACCACCATCTCCACCATCAGGTCCACCTTTGTCAACATATTTTTCATGACGAAAACTGACCACGCCATTTCCGCCGCGGCCAGCTTTTACACGAACAAGAGCACTATCAACAAACATATCTATACGAGTATACCAGGATTATTGAATGTAGTTGTATCGAGATGCAGCGCCGGCATCAAGAGTACGGTATGATTTGACGTTCCAACCAGCATAGTTCATCTCAGAGATTGTGATGCTTCCATCAGCGCCCATGCTCTCTACGACCGCAACGTGACCGTATCCACCAGCGCTATAGCTGTCTTGCATGACTGCACCAACTGAAGGCGTATTGCTCACAGGATAACCACTTGCTCGAGCAAATCCTGCCCAAGTAGATGCATTTCCCCAGAAGCTACCAACTGGGCGACCAAGCTCAGCGCGTCGGTTATATGCGTACCACGTACAGTATCCATAGTCATACCTGTTACCAACCGCTGCTGCATTTGCATAGTAGCTACCACCACCAGATGATCGCGCAGGTGTAGTGGTCCGTGCGGCTGCAATAGACTCGGGTCGTTCAGCAAGTGGAAGCACACCATCAGGTATAACCAGACGTTGGCCGCTCACTATACCACTGACTTCAAGATCATTATAGGTAATAATTCGTTCTTTGACAGAACTATATTTGCTCGCGATGGAATCAATTGTATCACCATCTTTAACCGTGTAGACAACACCATTTACACCAGGAATAGCTACCTTGGTACCAGGTGTGAGGGCATCATTTGTGATACCGTTTGCCCATTTGAGAGTTTGTTTTGTTATACCAAATCGATCAGCAACAGACTGTGCATTGTCACCTGTTGCTATTGTATATTCTGTGATCCCTCGTTGGCCGGTGCCTGATTGGACAATTTGAGGTTTTGAGAGGACTGTATCGCTCACTTGTGAGAGCTCACTTTTAGCGCCAAGGGTAATTGAAAGGTTCGTGACATTGCTGGTTACAGAGAGATTGGCTATCTGTGCCGTTGCAGCCGCAAGCTCAGCTGCTTGGAGCTGATCTACTGACGGATTTTCGAGCTGCATTGTTCGAGGAGTGTCAGACTGTGAAGACACCTGTTGCTCGATTGGCGATTGATACCCAACTGACACGACACTTGCAATAAGCGCGACAACGGTCGCGTATGTAGTAAATGTAGTTATTTTTTGAAGACGTCGCGTTCGCGAACGTTTAGTAGGCTGAGTTGATTCAGGCGAACCTGAGAATAAAGGGCTAATATCGTTTCTCCATGGTATGAGTTGCCTCTATACCGCTACCGGTACTCTGTCTTACTCCGTCAGTTGACGGACAGGACGCGCGTCGACCTTGTTCGCTATGGATTAATTGCTGTTTACGTGTTCGTTTTAGCATCCGTACGACATTTGTCGGTAGGCCATTGATATTTTGATATCCACCCGGAAGGAAACCCTCCGATATCATTACCAATGAACGTACTCAGTATACTATGTATTGATTTTGAGGTCAATAGATTATCTAATATAGTTATTGACAGAGTGTAGTGCAGTATTTTGAGACATTTGACTCATGCTCAGCCTGTGTCTTTGCAAAATGCGTTGTACCGTCATCACCAGCGACAAAATACATAAAATCTCCAGGCGCGGGCTCTGCGACAGCTAGCAGAGCAGAAAATGTAAAGTTTGATATAGGTCCGGGCGGCAAACCACCATTTTTGCGTGTGTTGTATGGAGAAGGGTCGTTAACACTTGGTTCTCGACCTTCTCTCTCGGCTATGTACATAAAGGTTACATCAGATCCGAGCACAACACCTTCTTTCAGACGTTTGTGAAACACTTGAGCGACTTGCTTTTGCTCAGAAGCGTCTGATACTTCCTTTTGGACGATCGAGGCCAATATTATGCCTTGACGGAGTGACAGCCCTTGTTGCTGGAGCTTTGCTGTGATGTTTTGCTCATCTACCAGCTCTGAAAGCTCGTCGAAACTCAATTGGAATATTTTTGTCAGCGTATCACTTGCCAGCATTCTATACGTTTCAGGGTAAATATAACCTTCAAGAGAATCATTAGCCGATATACCTTCTAATAATTTACTGTCATATGTTGCACTGTATGCGCTCGTAATCTCATCCCGTGTAAAGCCTTGCTGCGCGAGGCTCCCTTTGACTTCTGGATCGGCGAGCTGTTCTAGCGTCAAACCAGGCAAAATTGTGACTGACACTTCATCCGTTTTACCTGATGAAATATGATCTACGATCTCACTGAGCGAATATGATTTTTTCAGTATATAGCCACCTGCTTGTAACTGACTTTTCTTACCGGTCAACTGCGTATATAGCTGAAAAACAAAAGGGTCATTAATAAGTTTGTTATCGTGAAGACTTTTAGCAATATCCGTCGCACTCTCACCTGCTGTCACTACAAATCGTACATTTCTGCTACTGCTGCTATCAACAGGCCCCAGAGCGGACATGATATATACACATGCTCCTATCAAGATAATAAGAATTACTGCTATAACACCTATAATCGGGCGTTTCCATACTGGAATATTATTTGTCTTTGGATTGTCTACGATCACAACGGGAGGAATGTCGGCCGGACTCATAGTCGCTCAAGATAATCCTGAAGTATTATGGCAGCAGCCTCAGCATCGATGTCTGATTTACCATATGGCTTACCACGCTCACGCAATATTTCTTCGGCACGAACTGAAGTCAGTGACTCATCCTGGTACGTTATTTGAATGTCTATGTTTCTCTGCAAGTCCGCAGTGAAGCCCTCAATTATCTTTGTCTGGTCTGTTGTTTCACCTGAGAGGTTGCGTGGATAGCCAACGACGATCGCATCAACAGCTTCGTATGTCACGATATCAATGATTTCATTAAATACATTCGTTGACATCTCAACTGTCGGTAAAATACGTGGGACTTTTACCTCTGTATCGCCAATAGCCATACCTATTCGTCGTCCACCGATGTCTAGTGCTAGGATGTTACTCTTTGTCATCGTTCACTTGAAACTTGATAATAACTTTGTCTGCAGATGGTGCTTTTGATACCCAAAATGGCGAGAATTCTACCTTTACATCCTCTATACCGTCATAGTTTTTGACTTGTGCAATAATCTCACCTTCACGCTTGCCAGCGAGTTGGTTTGCAAGCTTTGTTGCGTCAATTTGTGGACCAATATAGCCCGTTGTTTGGATAGCCAACTTATAGTTGGCACCCTCTTTTGTGACACTGTTGAATCGCACTGCATCGGTTCCTTTATCATATATTGATTGGTTTGGGATACCAGCAAGTTGCTTTTTGAGATCCGCCTCGATAATAGCTGCAACATCAGTGCGTTTGAGTCCAAGGAGTGAGTATTTGGTTTCGATAGTAAGCTTGGCAGTCGTAGCTTCTTGGCCAACCGCGGGAGATACTGTTGGGTTACCTGGAGTTACAGCAAAGCTTTCGTCAACGATCATGACATCCCCTGGAAATTGCTTTTTGAGTTCAGCCTTTATCTTGTCTGCATTTTCTGACGCCAACTTTTCGCGAGCAGCAGCAGCATCACCTTCACTAACAACAGTAACCGTCTTATCGGTACCACCACCACTCGGACTAGCAAACGATGCAGAAACTCCACTCGGTGCACCACTTAGTGAGCCATTGGCGCCATTGGAGCTTGATCCTGCTTGTGCTGAAGTAACCCCACCTGAGGATTTACCTGGAGAACAATTAAAGATAGTGCCCGTACATACAGCAGCGGGTACACTGACCGTTGAATCAGTTACAAATATAATGCCACTTGGTGAATTGAGTTTTGTGCCTGCAGGAATGGATACTGCGTTGAGATTGCTATTAGAGTAATTCGCTGTTCCAGTTGCTTTTTCACCAACATCTTTTTTGCCAGTCGCTTGGAAATCTACACTTGCAGTTTTGGCTATCTCTTTGGTCGCAGCACCGAGCGTGCCGGCATCTACACTCAATGTCCCACCAGGTGTAGCACTGACTGCTTTATTAACACTATAAGGGGTGGTTTTAGCGCCGATAACAACAGTTGCACGCGGTGCAAATACAAATGCCCACACTAGCAGTAATATTACTGCAATCACGCCTCCACCTATCAGTAGTCCTTTATTTCGGAAATTTTCAAAGTTAGGAACCCGAGGTCCACTACGCCGAGCGTTTGCTTTGGCTGCCGATGCAACGCTAGGAGTGGGTATTGTACTCCCTGCAACTGCACCAGGAGCAACAGTGGTATCATCTACTAGACTGTCATTCATTTCATCGCCAGTGATAACATCATCTTCGACCTCATCGGCAGTGGCTGCGACTGGTATCTCTGGTTTACTTTGGAGATTTCGAGCAATCGGAATCATCGCTCCTGCAGCCAGCGATATCAAAGCAGGATCACTTGTAATCATCACAACTCGTTTTTTAGCATTCTCACCAGCTCGTTGCAAAAGTTTTAGATTTACGACACTCTGCAGAACACCAATCCTTTTAGGTGGTACGAGGGCAACAATAGACGAATCGGCATGTTTAACTTTATCGATAATAGACGTTATATCGTCTTCGATATCGACATAGATAATATCTTTTTTAGGTCCTGAGGATGATAGTTGTGGCGTTGTCATACCCGTAGCATTCTGTTTATTTTTTCGCGGATGCTGTCTGCATCTGTACTTCCAACTATAGTATCATATCCAACACGCAGCAGGCCCATGGCAGTGATGAAAGTGTGGTCCTGTGCGTCGCCTGTTTTATCTTTGATACCAACAACTTCTGAAGGTTTAATCAGCTGGACTGTTGGTTTTTTGGTAAATGGTAAGTCTTTGTGCCAGTCACTGGCAGACAATGCATGGACGAGCTTCTTTAAACTCGCACCACCACCACAGAGTAAGATTCGCGGCGGCAGATGGTCAACTGAGTCAAACTCGCTGAGTGCAAGCTCAACACCACCAATCCAAACATCAAGAGTCTTATCGACAGAGGTGTTCAGCTGCTTTACAATAGATTCTTTGAGATTTGGTTCTTCCATATTTACCTTAAGTTTTTCGGCATCTTCATAGCTGAGATCCATATCGGCACTTATAGTACGAGTAAAGCTTCGTCCGCCGATACCAAACATTTTGGTGCCCTCGACGCCACCATCGTTCACGACTGCTATGTCTGTCGTACCACCCCCGACGTCAACGAGGATTGCAGTAAATGTACTGCTTGCATCTGTGCCGAGTACACTTCGACTTACGGCAAATGGCTCCGCAGCGACAGCGATAAGATCGAGATCGAGTTCAGCTGCAGCCCTCTCAAGCGCACCTATATGAACCATTGGCGCAAAAGCAGTATATATCTGGATAGCAACGTCTTTGCCTTGAAATCCTATTGGGCTACTGACTCGATAGCCGTCTATATGAATACTAACTATTGCAGAGTTCACAAGCTTTACTTCGACGTCATTATTACCGGTTTCAAACGCAATTTGGCGCTGAGCCTTGTCTTGTGCGCGCTCTTGGACCCGCTCAATAATCAGCTCCATTTCATTGATATCAAGTGGTTTATTAGGCTGAGGCCGTTTGTATCGTATGGTTTGTGTCAATCCTTTGACGAGCTCACCTGCGATACCAATAACCGCTCGTTTACCTTGCACACCTGCCTGATCTTCAGCTTTCGAGAGGGCTTCTTCACAATTTCGGACGACGCCAGCAATATCAGCAATCGCTCCACTATGCATGTCGTCTAGTGATTGTCGTGCGCGTCCTACGCCAAGTATTTCTATATTATCGCCGTCTACTCGAGCGATCAACGCTTTTACAAACTCAGTACCGATGTCGAGACCGACAATCAGATCATCGCTACCACTAGATTTGGTAGGTAATTTTGGTAGCTTACCCTTAAGTTTTTTGAGATCCATCTAATCATGATTATACAACAGATGATGCTAACGCTCCATAGGTATTGCATAATTATCATTTTTGTGCTATAATTATAATTATGTATGGTGATAATTCATCCCTCCTGCGCAGCGTAGAATTGCACTCTGCTTCTGCCTCTGTACCTCTAAATGGTACGGAGATGAGCGAACTAAGTGACGTTGTTAGTGGGGCTGCTTACCATGTGAGCGTATTTGCTACGCCAAGAATCATCCAGGACTCAATACGATATCCCGTAATGTCTCCTGAATTGCCCTCTGAATTTATTGATCATATTGTACACGGCGACGGTAGCATAGAACTGATCACGGCGACGGATAACGTGCTCGGGCGTAAAGTTACAAAGTTGATAGTCCGTAAAAACGTTGATAATAGCGAGGACACGCACAAGACATCACTTATCCAGTTGTCTAACCGTGAAGGCTGGATAAGCGTAGACGATAAAGACAGCGCTACGACATTTACGAACCATGCAGTCGTAAACCTTATCCATCGCACAACAGATGCGTTAGACGGTCAATATATTGACCCTAATATGGCCGACCTAGGAGAGGAATTACATAGAGTTTTAGGATTGCAAACTGATTTAGCTCGCCAGGCTATACGGATGTACGCGTCAGATGATGTGATAGTGGACTCAAATCTACATGACGTTCATCCTACAAAGCGAGGAATCATACGCGTGACTAGTAACAATGCAGTACAAGACATGCTAATGATAAGTGATGCGCTATATTTGCCTGACGAGATCAAAGTATCCCGAGCTCTTCGTTTTTCAAATCGTAAGCCTCATGAAAAAATGCCGACAAGTAGTGTGTGTTCATTGCAGTTCTCGAGCAAAGATTTATCTACCGATGCATTACGCCTACTCGTAGACAGAGACGCGAACAGAGATAAAGACTATGCCGGGGTTTTACGAAAAGCAGCGACAGAATTTCAACGCTAAGCTACTATTCAAAACACTGCAGATGTCGCCTAGCTTAAGATAGCTTTGATACGCCTGATACCAGCACTTGATGACTCTTCTTTGACGATTTTAAATCGTTTACCATCCTCAGATAACTCGAGTGTATGATCTACATGTGGACCACCGCAGATTTCAAAACTGAATGGTTTCTCAGCATTGTCTGCAATCATTTTGTAGACTTTTACTGTGTCACCATAACGATCACCAAACTGACCTAAGGCTCCAAGTGGTCCTGTAGCTTCTGCTGTTGGGTATTCTGCAAAACTGACTTTGAGATCTTTACTTATTTGTTCATTGACGATGTCTTCGACTCGTTTGATTTGCTCAGGAGTTACTTTTTCTGGATGAGAAAAGTCAAACCGCAGTCGCTCTTCGGTAATATTACTTCCGTGTTGCACGACATGATCACCGAGCACATCTCGTAACGCTTGGTACATGAGATGAGTCGCGGTATGATATTTTTTGTGCTGAGAAGTTTGTCCACCAAGTCCACCTTTAAACACACCTTTAGCAGCAGTTTGTGAACGAAGGCGTTGTTCTGACATGTGATCATCAAACTGTTGTCTCCAATCCTTGGGAAGCTCATACCCACGCTTGAGAGCTTCTTCGGTGCTGAGCTCAACTGGAAAACCATATGTATCGTATAAGGTGAATAATGATGCACCTGAAAGACCGTTTTGTGACATTTTTTCAAGCTCTTTTAGACCCTTGCGCAACGTTTGACGAAATACTTTTTCTTCTTTCACAAGTACTGTTACGACATCGTCACGTTTCTCGGCAACTTCTGGAAAGTCATCATGATACATATCTGCTATCACCGGTACAACTTCTTGTAAAAAGTTTTGTTCTATTCCGAGGTCAAAACTATAACGTATGGCACGTCGTAATAATCGCCTCATGACGTAACCCTGCTCTTTATTTGACGGGATGCAGCCATCGACCGCCAAAAATGTTGCAGCACGCAAATGATCCGCAATAACACGCATACTCTCAGTGTTTTGTTCATACGATTTTTTACTGAGTTTTTCGAGTTTCTCAATAATCGGCCACATGAGACTGATACGGAAAACATCAGGGTTATCGAGCTTGGCTGCAGCTATGCGCTCGAGACCAGAACCATGATCAACGTTTTTCTGAGTGAGCGCTTCAAATTGTCCATCTGCAACTTTTTTATATGCCATAAAGACATTGTTTCCAAGCTCCATAAATCGCCCGCAGTCGCAGTTCGGATGGCATTCTGCGCCGAATTCAGTGTTGTGAGGAGTGCCAAAATCATAAAACATTTCACTATCAGGACCGCATGGATCGTCGATAGGAGTAGTATCAAGACCAGTTTTGCCACGATTCCACCAGTTGTTGCTATCGTCATAATAAAAGATACGCTCGCCGTCTTTCATACCACGTGCATAGCCGTCTTGATCACTGCCAATATCTGCGCTATCGTTCGACAAACTCTTCGTTGCAAATAATTTCGCCCATACTTCAGCGGCTTCAGTATCTTTAGGGATATTGTACGCCGTATTACCTAAATAGCATGTAACATACACTCTGCTCATATCGAGCTTCACGACATCAGAAAGAAATTCCCACATCCATTCAATTTGTTGCTTCTTGAAATAATCGCCCATGCTCCAGTTGCCCAGCATTTCAAAAAAGGTTGTGTGCCGATTGTCACCAATGTCTTCGATGTCTTGCGCACGGAGACATGTTTGGGAATCAACAATTCGTTTTCCTTGAGGATGAGGTTCACCAAGTAGATACGGAATCATTGGTTGCATTCCTGATCCAGTAAATAATGTGGTCGGATCATCTTTTAGTACGATTGGCGCACGATTAATAACGACGTGTTGTCGTTCTTCATAAAACCTAAGGTAGGCATTTCGTATTTCTTGAGCTGTCATTTGCTATAGTATAACAGATGACAGATATGCCAAATATCCGCCGATATTATGGACCTGGTGGCTCCGTCTCATGGATGGCGCCCGAGGTTCCAAGAATACCCGAACAGATTAAAAAGCCAACGATAAAGGTACGGCTCAACATGGCATTTGTCGCGTTGCGTTCAATACTAAAGGATATAACGCATATCGACCGACAAGACTACTGAGACTTCAGCACATTGTATACATGCTTACGCTACAATACCGCCGCCGAGCACCCTATCAACCCTGTAAATTACTGCTGATTGTCCTGCGGTAATTGCTCGCTCAGGTTCCTCAAGTACTAGTGTTTTCCCATGTAATGTCGCTTGCAAAAGCTTCCCACGATGTCGCATCCGTACATGGATCTGCTCACCATCACCAGCTGGTTCGGATATCCAATGAATATCATTTAGCTGTAACTCGGTACGCCACATAGCTTTGTCATTGAGATTTCGACTAACGTAGACAATATTTTGATCCATATCTTTACCAACCACATAGTACGGCAGACCTCCACCGAGTCCTAGCCCGTGTCGCTGGCCGATCGTATAAAAAAGTGCACCATCATGGTATCCAAGCTCTTTTTTGGAATCTTGATCTATCACTTTGCCCGGCTTTACAGCAACATACTGTAGTAAAAAATCTTTTATACTGACTGATCCAACAAAACAAATGCCTTGAGAATCTTTTTTGTGTGCAGTAGCAAGCGAGCGGGATGCTGCTTGTTTACGCACATCTGGTTTTGTCATAGCTCCTAGTGGAAACAACGTTTTGGTTAATGCATTTCGGGTAACACGATACACAAAATATGTTTGATCTTTATCGTGGTCTGCTGCTTTTTGTAGTGTACCCTCCTCAGTCCGTGCATAATGACCGGTAGCGATCATATCAGCACCATCAGCTAGTGCTGTCTCGAGGAACAACTGAAATTTAATTTCTTGGTTGCACATAATATCAGGATTTGGCGTCCTGCCTGCTTGATACTCTTTAATCATATAATCAACAACTTTTTGTTTGTATTCAGTCTGAAAATCATACACCTTAAATCGAATACCCAGCTTGACTGCAACGCGTTTTGCATCAGCTAAATCCTCCGCCCACGGACATTTCATACCAGGCAAGTCTTGTGTCCAGTTTTTCATGTATACACCTGTAACGTCATAGCCCTGTTCGACTAGTAACGCTGCAGTCAGTGAAGAATCCACACCACCGCTCATACCAACAAAGACTTTTGTCATACGATCGATTCCGGAACAACATAAAACAATACAATTTTTGCGAGCTCGCCACCAGCTAACCACCAGCCAGTTGGTGTCAACCACCAATAATATCGAGACCACTGCCTATCAGAAGCAACTGGATGGTTAATAACCAAGACCGATTCGCCGAGTCGACTGCCAAACTCTAGGCTCGCTCGACGCTGATGATAGGCTGAGGTTACTAGAATAATTCGCGATAGGTTGTTTTGCTGAATATAGCGCGCTGTATTAGCCGCGTTTTCGGCGGTAGTTCGAGAAAACTCTTCTATGGATATAAATGATTCATCCACGCCAAGTTTCATAGCGTACTGCTTCATAGCAAGCGCATTCGAGAGCCCCGTCTGGTCAGCAGCTGCACCAGAAAATATCATCTGTTTACTCCAGCCAAGTTTAAATAAACGGACGCCCTCTTGCACTCGTGCATTTGTGTCGCCCCCGCTTACGACGACTATCGCATCTGCCGAAGCACATGTGCCAGCAGCTGGGCCTTCTTCACATTTTGCAAGATCATCCGGTCCCAAGTATTGTGGCAAGCCGACTGCTATTACAAATATTAGAAATAATGCAAACAATAAGAGTTTCATCATAGTGCAAGCTCACGTGTAATAACCTCTACAATGATTGGGATTGCATGCTCGATTTCATCCTGTGACGTGTACCTGCCCAAACTAAATCTCAGACTACCATCTGCGTGAATGTCATCAAATCCAGCTGCAATCAGGACGTGAGATCGGAGTCCGCTATTAGCTGCGCAAGCAGACCCAGTTGCCGCTAACACGCCAGATTGATCGAGTGCAAACACCGCACGTTCTCCGTCCAGTCCAGGAACCGAGATATGGAGGATATGGGGTGCACGACGTTTATTATGACCGTTAACTATAGCTTCCGTTATCGACGATGTGATACCTGTTTCTAGCATATCTCGAAGTTTTGCCAGCCGTGTCGATTCGTCTTTACGCATCGCGGTTGCTTGAGATAATGCGTATGCAAATCCAACAGTACCAGCGACATTTTCTGTACCAGCGCGTATAGAGAGCTCTTGACTACCGCCAGTCACGATCGGGTGGAGGCGCAGACCAGCCTTTACCCATAGCAGACCGACTTGTTTTGGACCGTAGCACTTAGCAGCGTTGAGTGTCATCATATCAACACCAAGTCGACTGACGGAGCAGTCGATGAGTCCAGAAGCTTGCGATGCATCAGTATGTAACAGTAGTGGTCGCTGTTCCCCGTCGCGCAATCGACGCTGACGCTCAAAACTTACAACTTCTGAGATATCTTTCAACGGCTGAATTGTTCCAAGCTCGTTATTGATAAATCCGACACTCACAATCGTTGTGTCTGCTGTAATCGCCTGTCGTACTGCGTCGGCTGTCACCAAACCCTTTTCACTAACAGCTATGTCTTGAAAACCCAGTTCTTTAGCTGTTTCGAGTACCGCGAGATGCTCAATACCCGCGCAGGCCACATATCCGCCGTATTCTGCAATTATTCCTCGTAGTGCCAGATTAATTGATTCTGACGCACCGGCCGTAACAATTATTTCGTGTTGTTTTGCACCGATCGCTATCGCAAGATCATGTCGTGCCTGTTCGTAAGCGTTGCGTACAAGAACCGCCGGCTCATATAGAGCTGAAGGATTATAAAATGCCTCCGAAAAATACGGCTTCATAGCAGAAAACACCTCGTCAGAGACGGGCGTCGCAGCTGCATAATCAAGATAAATTGTCGAAGCCATAGCTCTATTGTATCAGAGGTGCAGAGCTACGAGCCGCGGCAAGAGATTGGCCAGTATATGGATCGTACCTATATACATTTCGCATAACCTGTTCGTAGTACATACGAACTGCGGTTCCAAAGTTTTGTAACTCATCACCCTCGAGATATTGGTAGTGACCACCATCTCGTACTTTTAAGATACCATTGTGGTGAATCTCAAAACGTGTCGTACGATTAAGTTTTTTGCCTGATTCGTCTTTCCATTCTTCGTACCATACCCATGTGTGCTCATCCAAGCAGAAAAATTCTCGTGACCCATCTTTAGGAACAGGTCCGAAAAGATATCGTCCAATTTCACTTTCGATTTCGATAAGTTCACGCTCAGTCAGTGCACCATTTTTACGCCCAAGATCTTGAGGCGATCCGGTTAGCAGGGTTTTAATGTTGCTAAATATACCCATGCTAATGCCTAAGCTACTTCCTTGTTACGCCAAGAGCTTATATCAATACTGTTCTGTTTCAAAACTGCATCATTACGCAGTAAAATAATCCTCTGTCCGGCTCCTTCGGTAAAATTTCTAATCTCTGAAGGGTTGAGAGCTCGATTAACTTCTTGTTTATTGATGCTCGCGGCTTGTAGAGCATCCGCGCTTGCAGACGCCAATGAATCACTATCTACCCCTAGATATGGTGCCTCAACAGCATCGGTGGTTCTAAAGAAGGCATTTGTAGCTGACTCTGGGTCATATGCCTGTTTTTCAAACCCGGGGACTACTGCCTCAGAGCTAAGATTTGCGATTTGGTCGTTTGCTGAAAACATTAATAGCCTCTCCACATAATTATAGTTTGTGGTTGTTAGTTATTTTTGTAGTGTTTATATTGAGAAAAGTAGTGTCGCGTTCTGCTCTGTAACCCTCGAGAGCTCCTGGAGATTGATAGACTGGAGATTCGATATATGTTGGGCGACATGCGTTACAAACGCTGGCTCATTCACATTACCACGTAGTGGCACAGGTGTCAAGTAGGGAGCGTCTGTTTCTAATAACAAATTATTGAGCGGAATAGCGCCATACATGTCTTGTTTGTCTCGAGCAAAGGTCGAAATACCGTTTACGCCAATATAAAGACCCCTAGACGTAGCTGCATTAATATTATCTACATTGTCAGTAAAACTATGTAAAACACCTCTCAGGCCCTCGTAATGGTCAAAGATAGGCCAAAAATCATCAAAAGCCTCTCTTACATGAAAAATTATTGGTAAATTATATGCTTGGGCGAGTTTAATCTGGGCGTGCAGGAGCTCAATTTGTACTTCTCTAGGAGAATTATCATAAAAATAATCGAGACCGATTTCCCCGATGGCCACGATTTTAGCAATATTATCATCTAAAATGTGCGCCAATGTTTCCACCGCTTTAACACCAGATGAGGCATCATGAGGATGTATGCCGAGTGATGCCCAGGCTTTATCATGGCTACGAGCAAAATTGACAGCCTCCTCCGAACTCTTAACTTTTGTGCCAACCACAATCATTCGACCTACACCCACTACGAGCGCTCGCTCATATGCGATTTCACCGTCAATATAGTTTGATTCGTGGATATGGCAATGTGTATCAGTAAACATAATCCTGTATTATACTGTTTATTTTCTCGACATTATAGCGAATGTTGGTTATTATTCATCTTATCTCGGCGACATTCATCATTTCTTGAATGATGTCATCGGAGACCTCTTCGTGGAAAACCACTCCATAATTATTTGCAATCTGAATGTAACCTTTTCTATCCAAACCGATTTTTATGTCATCATCAAAATACATAACATACTCATATGGCACTACTCTTTTGCCTCTCGCAACTTTCAGCTTCGCCAAATCAATAATATTGGTAAATAAGAGATCTGCAGACTCCTTCGCAGGTTCTAGCAATCCGAAGTGTGCGCGAGTAACAAATGTGAAATACTGTTCAGTAACTTTCTGAAAATTCACTACGCCAATCTCATGAACGTTACGTTGCAGCCGGAGTACATACCTGTGCCAGATATTAACCTCCAGAAACACTTTCAAGTCAACTATCGTGTCGAATGGCTCCTGCCATGAAAAAAGACCCTCAATAATGACAAGTTGCCGACCCAAAGGTCTCCTGGAATAACTCCACGCTAATTCCTTTTTTTCATGAGGTTCATGTTTTTCTAAGGTGTAAGCAAGAAAATCTAACGTTTTACCATGTAAAAATTTTTCTAAAACGTCATATGCCTCTTTCAAACGGTAGTTTTCTGGATCATCCCAGCGATAAGGTGACGAATCTTTGCCAGCCCATTTACGGCCAATTGCAAAATCATCCTGGTGTAAAATGACCGTATCATAGCCATGCTCCAAGCCCCAATCAAGTAACATACCGCCGAGGTAGCTCTTGCCGCTTGCCGATCCACCGGCTAACGCAACAACATATGTACCTTTTTTGGATTGCTCGATATAATCAGTAATCTTTGTAATATTCATATTCATGATATTTTCGGTTTTCATCCATGCCATTTGGTGCATACATATCGTATCCTGTGCGTAGCAACAGCCCTAAGACTATATCTGGTGCTTGCCTGAAAAGTGCAGCGTTTGCCGCATACATATTTCCGTGTACAGTAATAATAAATTTTTTAAAATTTTTAATCTCGTATAAATTCTTTGCTCGCATAAAATCACGCTCATCTTCAGCTGAATCACTTTTCAAAATTATATATTGAATTTGATCTAAACGCGCCGTATCTGTGCCATAATAGCCGTGTGCATAGTTCTCCATATCCTTTACAGATACGTTCATACCGGCACCTTCGCGCAACACGATTCCCCACAACTCTGCAGCAAAAGAAACGCCCGCAGCATACAATATAATAGTCTGTTTCTTGGGGTCAAGCTCCTGCGCTAGGCTGATAATAGTCTCATCCTTGCGTATGGTTGTGGTAATGCCGCCACAAATTTGTTCAATAGCCATTAACGTTGTCAATGGGCTTATAGGACGACAAAAAATTTTCTCCTCTTCGGGAGGAATAATTATATTAAGGATAGGCCTGATTGGTGGGGTCTGATTGCCAGAAATTGAAATTGTTGCACAGCCCTCAATGGCCTTCTCTAGAATAATAAGCGAATCGGCACGATTTAGGCCGTAACTAATTACTACGACTAGATCTGCACTATCTATGTGCTTTACCGCTCTAATTGCTTTTGCAGTAGGGAGAAAATAAGTTGGTTTGGCAGGGTATAACTCTTGTAGCCGCGCTGTCAAATACTGTGCTGTAGGCATAGAAGTTCCCGTACCGGTAACAATAATGCGACGCGACCCCATGACCTGTTTCATAAATCTTTCACGAAAGATGGGAGATATACTTACTAACTCGGTATAATGGTCAATGTCGTTAACAAGCTGTAGGAATTTTTTTGTTGAATCATTCATGTATCTATTCTGCTACAAACCTGTTGGCTGTGTCCATGGCAATAATTTTAGAAAAACTATTGTCCTGTGGCAAAATTTTAACAACACCTACTGCCCCAACAAAGTCAGGGTGAAAGTAATTCGCAATTGGACGAATGCGCTTAGCTGCGTGCCCAATATTGTGTTTAGCTCCAGCTTTTTGTTGAACGTGGTGCAAGATTACCCGTGTTGGATCAATCTCAACGACGGCAAAATGAACAGACTTTGCACCATAGCTCTTAACCCGTTCAACGGTTCTTTCAAGTGTCTGTCCGCTATTGGAATTATCTTCACATATAACAACGTGTTGATCCTCGACCGCATCAAGGTTTACAAACACGTCGATCTCTGATTGGCTTGTACTGATTTCTTTATCTTTTGACCACATCGTTAAACCGTTATGGACCGATATTGGGTAATGAAGAGTCTCAACATCTTTTCCAAACCGTTTTTTATACAACAGATTGGCTACTTCTGCCAACTCAACCCCTCCGCTTGTAAGACCTACAAGCTTGTCAGTATTAGGGTACTGATCACATAAGTAATTTGCACGGACGGCAACCAGTAGCGGATTATCTGATTCGGGGTTTTTGAGCTTTGGTTGTATATTGTGGCTCTTACAGACGACAATATAGTTCTCGATAGTAGGTAATTTGCCCTTTATTTTATCGAGTAACTCTCTTCGGTCATATACAAGTCCCAACATATGACAATACTGGAGCTCAACTGTGTCAGTATATAGCGATTTGAGAGCTTTTGTCAGATCAGTAGCCCTTACATCTTTAATTTTTTCTGCGTCGTCACGAATAATATTTATTAGAGATAGGTAAGCTGAAAGGACGTTGCCACGAAGATTGTCCTCCACTCCCAACACAGCAAGATGGTCATGATCGTTAGCAATCACTGGATTGTCTAGAACAGCCAAGGCTTGCACAACCTCACGCTGAATCATTTCCAACTGTGCAGCTGGGTCATGCTTAATCTGATCAATATAATGACGATAGTAAGCTGCTCCCCGGTTTGTACTGTGAACGCCTTCATGACGAGTGCGATTCTCCGTGTAATAGTCACGCACCGCTAAATCTGAGATGGAATCCATGTCAGGTAGCAAATATGATCCGTTCGCTTCATTTACCATATGTTGATAACTCGGTAATCGTGTAAAGGAAAATCCACTCCCCTCCATGAAACGTTCGTGAAAGCTCTGCCATATCTCAGGAACATGGCTCATTACTTCGGCTGTTGCTTCGTGTGCGACACGATAGACTGTGTCATCGGTGGGGTCAAGAGTTATTGATCTACGATTCGCATCGTGTTCGCCTTCAGAAAGAGACCTATCAACCGAAAAGCTAATCTGACGCCTATAATTAGGCCTCAAAAGCTCTACGTGATTTTTGACGGAAGCGAAGTCGTTGATTACAACGCTGTCTTGCAACAACGCCGCCCCTAACGGGGATTTACGGATAGCAGCAGATGTATTACTATAGTCAATCAAAACAGGGGTCATGTCTGTATTTTTAGCAAATAGCAGATCAGCAACCGCATTCCCTGTATAGACAGATCTTGACGGATCAACATTATGCCCCGTAACATCCTCATAAGCACGTAGCGCTTCCTTTTTTGGCTTGCGATTGCTGCTAGCGCCCAGGAATACAGCATCATTACGTAAATCAACCCCAGTCTTATCGTTCATGATTGAAAGCACCCGATTACCCGCTGCCTCCGTAGTATTGCTTATTACGCCAACATTGAAATAGTTCCTAACCGCGAAGTTGATGAACTTAACTAAGCGTGGATCAAAATGTACATCTTCAGGACTGATGTCTCTGTGAAGATAGTCTGTAAATCCTTGCCAAAAGCTAGGTATACTGCTTGTATCGACAACACCGAGCAACTCCTCCTTCTGTAGGGATCCGTCATACATAGTATCGTGAAGCACTACTGCTTTTTGACGAGCATCTTTTTCTGACAATGAATAGGAATGATCCTTGATCGACTTATACAATGACCTACGAATAAATATCCCGTCATAGATTGCGATTGTATCATCAAGATCAAATAAAAAAATATTTGCCTCACCGAGACGTCGGAGGTTATCACTCGACCCAATGACACTTCCGCGCGATATAAGTGGGCCGTCATTATTTATTTCTGACATCAAGATACCTCATAAAATTATTTTAACATAAAATATGCTAATTAGCAATAATCTTATTCTTGCGTACTCTCTGTAATATAGGTATTTGATTTGTGGCCATGAGGATCAGGGGTATGAATATATTTTTTAGGGAATAAAACGCCTTCATACGGTGTGATAACTCCATCAGAGAATATCCTTGTAATTGCCTGCGAGGTGGTTGGCAAAAATGGCTCTAACATAACTGCAATTTGCTGTAGTGTACCGGCAGAGTGAAGGAGAATCTCCTCTAGGTGACCCGCAGCATCAGGATTTGTATCCTTTTCTTTTGCAACACTCCAAGGTTTGACATCTTCGAGGTATTGGTTGAGCGAACGGACTGTTAACCACACTTCATCCATCGCTTTATTGAATTCAAGAGATCGCATTGCATCATGATAGGCCGTTGAATCATGTGATGGTTTTGCACCTTCACCAAGTACGCCTGCCTGGTATCGGTTAACCATGGCGACAACTCGCTGGACGAGATTACCGAGCTCATTGCTCAACTCATTGTTATATGCATTCTCAAATTTTTCGTATGTGAAATCACCATCATCAAGTGTCGACACATGTCGTGAAAAGTAATAGCGGAAGGCGTCTAACCCATATGCCTCTATGATTTCTATTGGATCAACAACATTGCCTATGGTTTTACTCATTTTGACACCACCTACATCAATGAAACCATGTGCAAGTAACTTCTTCGGTAGTGGTAAATCAAGCGCGATTAACATCGCTGGCCATATAGCCGCATGAAATCGCATAATGTCTTTGCCGACAACCTGAATATCTGCAGGCCAATACTCTTTCCATTCTTCATTGTCGGGATAGCCAAGCACAGTAATGTAGTTGCTGAGCGCATCAATCCATACATACATCACCTGAGTGTCATCACCGGGAATCGCAACACCCCACGACAGGTTTTTGCGTGGTCGAGAAATACTAATATCATCAAGCCCACCCTCGAGTAGTTTTAGTATTTCGTTTTTACGAAATGCCGGTACTATTTCAAACTTATGACTATCTATTGCTTCTTTAATTTGCTCAGTGAAGGCGCTAAGTTTGAAATAGTAATTTTCTTCACTTAGATGTTCATACGGCTTGTTATGATTCGGGCAGATACCTCCATTTGCCTCGACTTCCTTATCAGTGAAAAATGCTTCATCTCCGACACAGTACCAGCCTGTATATGAGCCTTTGAAAATAAATGGCTGGAGTTTTTTCCATATATATTGAACTGATTGCTTATGATGATCATCCGTCGTACGAATAAAGTCTGTGTAGCTTGCGCCAATAGTCTTCATCAAAGTTTCGAAATTGCCGTACATACTATCAACATATGACTGAGGGTCGGTGTTAGCTTCTGCGGCTTTAGCGGCAATTTTGTTACCGTGCTCATCTGTTCCTACCTGAAAGCGGACGTCTTTACCATTTGTACGATGATACCTAGCCCAAATATCAGCTATGAGATAATCAAGAGCATTGCCAATGTGCGGCTTTGCGTTGACATACGGAATAGCGGTCGTAATATACAGTTTCTTCATTACTTTAAGTGTACCAGATAGAGAAAATTATTGAGACCTGAGGTATGATGCACGTGCGTAAATCACAACTCGTAATGTCAACTCAAGTAGTATGAGTTGTAGTAAAAATACCACAGCCGGAAATGCATAGCCGTCAGTAAAATCTGGGCTACGGTCGCTAACTCCACTTTGTACAAGTGCATCAGTCAGACTCGTGCTCCACGCCGTGATAACTCCAGCACCAATCATTGCCAAAGCTATGGCGATAACAACCGATGAAGCATCATTGCGTTTTAAAACTTTGATAATAACCATAAAAACTCCCCTTTAATTCCTTTTATCATATACGGTTATTGTCGGAGAGCCTAGCAGCCAGCATCATTCTGCCTTTTCGGCTGGCATCATCTTGCTCGTCAGCTGCACGTTGGGAGAAAAATCGAGTATCCTCATAAGTATCTTCGGGTGCATTATAGATATGTTCTCGTGGGACACCGGCTCGCACAAATCGTTGTATGTTGTGGCCTTCTACATCTATTACTATCTTGCCCGAAACGTCTGTTGACATAAATAATTCCCAATCTTCAGAGTATACCGGTTTAAAATAATCCATTCGATCATGCGCTTGTTTGAGGCTTGGGCTCATCCATATATGCCAGTTCCGAGGATCGCTACCGATTGTATCAGCGACTTCAATAATAAAATGCTCAATCAATCTCGCAACCGAGGAGTGTCTCCCAAGATGTAGTACTCCCAGCATGTGCGTTATCGGGTCATAGACGAGTGTCGCGATACAATCCGCTACTGGCAAAACGATAACAACACCCCGCTCGGTCGTATAGGCAGCATCAGAGACTACAATCTGGCTCTCCGTATCAACTATTCGCTCAATAGTCGCGTAGGTCATTGCGTCGCCATAGCGAATCTGGAGCTTGGAATGATCCGTCGTGCCAAAATTAGCCGAAAGAAGCTGTTTGCGTCGGTTTATGTGCTCATCCGTATCTGGCTTGCCACCGCCTGCTGCAATAGAACCGTCAGCTACAGTGGTGAATACAGCACGAATATCAGGATGGAAATTGATTGGCGTATACAGCATTATATTGATAATTCCTGAGATGAATGACTTATAGCCAGCCACTGTTCGACTGATAACTCTTGGGCACGCGCATCTTGCGACACACCCGCCTGCTCAAGTAAATGCTCGCAAGTCTGTTTGCTAATGTTGAGGCCTCCAGCAAGTGAGCTTCGTAGTTTTTTACGCCGAGCGACAAAACCGGCTTTAACAACTCGAAAGAACTGCTTTTGATCGTCAGATGTTACTAATGGTGAGTTTCGTAATTTTAAAACAATTACCTGGCTATCAACTTTAGGGGGTGGTGTAAAATACTCTCGCGGTACGTATATACCTAATGTTGCTTCATAGTACACTTGCGTTATAACACTAAGGATACTCATTGCACCTGGCTCGGCAGCAATACGATCTGCAACTTCTTTTTGCATAAGAAGCACAGCAACAGATGGTTTTTGTGACGTTTCAGTCAATGACCGGACGATTTTATTGGTAATGTAATACGGTATATTTCCAATCACTTTATACCCGCCCACTATTGCAGAAAAATCATACTGCAAAATATCAGTGTTGACGACCTCAAGTTGTTTACCGGGAAATTGTCCCAGTAGTTTACTGGCAAGCGTCTCATCATATTCAACAGCCGTTACTGATTTTGCTTGTCCAAGTATCACGCTCGTCATTGTACCCAGACCTGGGCCGATCTCTACTACGTGATCTTGCGGCGTTACTCCAGCTGAATCAACAATCGCCTCGAGGATGAGGCGATCTTTTAACCAGTGCTGGCCAAGTGATTTATTGGGCATTTAGTTTAGTACCAACCATGGCTTTGTGAATGAGCCATTGCACCTGCCCAACCACCATATCGTCCAGCAACATACGAGTTACCCCATCGTAGCGCTACGACTGGATCGTTCCAGTTTGGGCCTAGTTTTGAACAAGGTAGAGCCTGTACAAGGCCGCATGCGCCAGAAGATGTATTAAGTGCATCAGGACGCCAGCCTGATTCTTTTTGAATCAATGTCTCAGCATATGAAAAGTCATTTGGAGATATGCCAGCAGCTGCCATCCACTCTGCATGAGAACCGGAATAAGTTTTTGGTTTTGATCCAATAGCTATGACTTCTTTGACTGGTTCTTTGGTGGTGACGCTCGCAATCTCTTTTCGTGCTACTTCTTGTCCATTTCTGATCTCAATTTCATATGTAACTTGACGTGCACCATCACTACCAGGGGTGCGTACTTCCCTGAAGCCTAATTCACGATCCATATCTTTAATTTCTTCAACTGGTTTCGTAATAGCGACTTCTTGAGTTACGGTTTGCTTACCGTTACGCCATACACTGACGTTCATACCAGCTACAAGTGGAGTTTCTATCGGAGTAGATAGGCCATCGTTCGGTCCAAGCTGAATTTTTTTCTCTTTGAGCATCTCACCAACTGTAGTTGTCTGTGTTCGTGCTTCAAATGTTTTGCCATATAGGTTGAACATAAATGGTGTCGCGCGATCTACATGAAGTTGAAGGCCAGCACCACCATCAGCCAGTGGATTACGTGATAGATCAAATGATGATTTGTCTTCATCATACATCGTCAGACCACCTGTTTCCATGATACGTCGCGGACTTTGCTCAGCAGTCAAAACCTGAATTTTACTAGCACCGTCGTGTATCACAACTGATCGAGCACGGTAGATGTTGACCTGATAATGCGATGCAGCAAGTTTTGTTGATGAACGTGGTTCAACACGATCAACTTCCTCGATACTCATCCCCTCGGCTCTAAGTGCATCTCCAACTGTTGTTTTGTTTGTCAAAAATGTACGTTCTTCACCCTGATCATACACAGTAATGAGTTTCTGATCGCCCTCGGGAATCGGGCCTTGTGCAGCAACACGTGATGCTCCAAATACCGCCAATATCGTAAATAATAGACAAGCAGCCCAAATCAGATACGTTCTGAGGGTTTGTTTCAGATACAATGGTATTTGTTGTTCTTCCACAATAAGTAGAAGAAGTATACTAGCTTTTCTTCAAAAGCGCAAGTGCAATAGCCTCTGCTGAGTAGTCTGTCATGCCCCTCGGTAACTGATCGAGAGGGAACCATTTGCGGTCGATTATCTCAAAACTATATGGAAATTTGAGCGGTACAAAGTCTTTGCGTTTGATACGGGACAAAAAAATTGGTAAATCAGCACGCATCTGGTCGTTCCTGAGTGTTGTAACAAATTGCAATGAGGACTTATCGATACTAAAGCCGGTTTCCTCTTTTATTTCTCTCACGCTTGCATGTTCAGGTGTTTCACCACGCTCAACACCACCGCCAGGAAGGCTCCATAGTTGCTTTGATAGCCATGAACGGACCAAGAGCACGTTGCTTGCATCATCAATAAGCATGACTCTGACTCGCTGTGAACTCCATCCCGGTATATACGGAATAATCTTACTCACGAGCATATATAAAATAAGGCCAATCTTGTTCATAATTTTTGTAACGGAGCGAATGCAACATTCAGCTTCTTAACTCCTTTACCACGAAACGCCACCGTGACAACACTGCCATCAATATGCGTGACAAGTCCAATTCCAAATACCTGGTGCTGGACATTATCGCCGACAGAAACATCTACTTCTTCACTCTCTATATATGGCTCATTCGACGAAGCATGGATCCCACTTTGATAGCTGTTCATTGGCGATGAAATCTCTGTCGAATCGATATCACTCAAGAATCTGGAGGGTGGATTGTGCTGGGTTGTACCAAAAATCATCCGACTACTGGCTGAGCTAAGATAGAGCTCTTCTCGTGCTCGTGTCATGCCTACGTAACACAGGCGACGCTCTTCTTCCATTTGCTCACTATCATACAGTGCACGGCTGTGAGGGAAGATCGTTTCTTCCATGCCCACCATAAATACCACTGGGAACTCTAAGCCTTTTGCAGCATGGAGTGTCATGAGGGTAATTGTATTTTGTGAGTCATTACTTGTATCAAGATCAGAAAGTAACGATAGTTCTTCGAGGTATCCACCGAGATCCATATCGACACGTTCTTTTGCATCACTAACTAACTCCCTCACGTTCGCCATGCGGTCTTCTGACTGAGCAGACCCGTCATCAAGAAATTCCAAGTATCGAATGCGTTTGATGACGAGTTCTATTAGCTCTGCGAGCGACGCCTCAGCCAGTGTCGTACGAAGTGATGATAATGCATCACCTAGCTCTTTGAAGGCAGTACGAGCCCGAGGCGTCAGTCCTTGGCACAGGTCCACGGCTTCGAGCGCTTGGATCATATCCATGCTGGTCTGTTCTTGCCAGAGCAAAAACTTTTCAATAGACGTAGCACCGAGCCCGCGTGTCGGTACATTAACGATGCGAGAAAAGCTAGGGCGATCAAACGGCTGATACAGCAATCGCAAATAGGCGACTATATCTTTGATCTCTTTGCGATCATAGAATCTCGTACCCCCAACGATACGATACGGCACGCTATATCTGATACACATCTCTTCGATAGCGCGTGATTGGGCGTTGGTCCTGTATAGGACAGCGACATCTTTATACGTCCTGGTGCGTGCACCGACCATTGACCGGATGCGTGTAATGATACTTTCTGCTTCATGCAGCTCTGATCCAGCATAGAGAAGTTGTACAGGCAGTCCACCCACCTTGTCAGTAATCAAATTTTTGTCGGTACGATTGAGGTTTTTTGAGATAACATTATGGGCGGCATCGAGAATTGGTTTTGTTGAGCGGTAGTTCTGCTCAAGTTTGACTACAAGTGAGCCAGGAAAATCACGCTCAAAATTAAGAATGTTAGTAAAATCAGCCCCACGCCAGCTATAGATAGATTGCCAGTCATCACCTACAACACAGAGGTTCTGTCGATCATTGACGAGTAATTTTATGAGTTTATATTGAGCTGCATTTGTATCCTGGTACTCATCTATCAAGATAAAGTTAAAGCGCTTTTGCCAGAGCTCCTGGATCTCTTTTGAGCTTTTGAGCAGTCGGACTGCCTCCGCTATCAAATCATCAAAATCGAGCGCTGCCGTGGCCTTTCTCAACCGTTCGTATACTGGGAATACATCTGCGACGATTTTTTGCTGTGGTAATTTGGCAATGTTTGCATACTCCTGCGGTGAAACCAAATCATTTTTCGCTGTACTTATCTGACTCGCCACTCCCCGTGGTGTAAAGGATTTTTCGGATATGCTCAGCTGCTTCATCGCCTGCTTCACCACGCTAAGTCGATCTCCTTCATCTAAGATAATGAAATTTCGTGGTATTCCTATTTGTTCCCCATCAATTCGAAGCATCCGCACGCAAATCGAGTGGAAAGTCCCCATCCACGGCATAAAACTTCGGTTTTGAGCATTTTCTCCCGTGATATATGCAAGTCGCTCTCGCATTTCCTTTGCAGCCTTGTTAGTAAAAGTAACGGCCAAAATAGAAGACGACGGCGCACCTGATTCTAATAGATTTGCAATACGATGTGTCAGTGTCTTTGTTTTGCCCGATCCAGCACCAGCCAAAATCAGCAGTGGACCGTCTCGATGCTCAACGGCTTGCTTCTGCGCATCATTGAGCCCAGCAAAAATTGAAGAGATTTCCATCTACCCTATTGTACCTGGAAAAGACTATGCTTGCCCGTATAGAAAATACAACACGCCCAGTGCGGCACCGACTATGAACAGAGATGCAGCAACTACAATCCATGTGAGTTTCGGGCTATGATGTGTAGCGGCGTCAGTATGGCCAAGTGTGCTGGTGTCGAACATTGGGTGTGGCTCGGCAGTTGTAGCAGCCATAGCAACAGAATTTGTCATACCGTTAGACTGAATAGATTCAGCTGCTGCAGGCGTCGTGTCCGTCGTATCAGCATGTGTTTCATCTGATTCACCGACTGTCTCATTAGCTTCTACAGCCATAATATCTTTATCAAACTCTTTTGGTACTGTAGCAGTCAGCGTTGGATCGAGTGAAACTTGATCAGATACCGGTTCAGTCGATTCAGGTTGCGTGTAGGCCGCAGGTGTCTCTACAGGATTTTGAAGATCAGATGATAGAGGGTTTAGTGGTCGTTTCGTGACTGGAACGTCTGGAATAAAGGGTGTGGTGGCATCAGTTTTCTCTGTTGGACTCTCAGGCTGAGTATCGAAGTTGTCGTGTGATATTGAAGGTTCCTGGTCATCTGAATTAACTTCTGGTGAGTCTTCGCTGACCGAAGTATCGTCGTCGTGCGCGATTTCTGGTGCAGAGTCTGTGGCAATTTCTGGCTGAGCTGGCTCATTACTCGCTGAGTCATCCGATGATACCGTAGGTGAGAAATCACTACTTGGTGTCAGCGTTACCCCTCCACGTGGACCCATAGGCTTTTTACTATCATTACTTTGTGGGGTCATCACATCCATAAACCGACCGCGTTTTACTGGAATGCTGGCAAGGCTGGTTGTGGTGCCTTGGCTGACTTCTGGTGCAGACATGATCTCCTCATCATCCGTACTCGCGTCTTCTTCGTCTAACTCAGGAGTAGTACTACTAGTCTCACTAGTGTCATCTGTGTTTAGTTCAGAAGACTCAGAAGGCTGCGATTCTTCTACTGATTCAGTATCAACCGTCTCATCATGCTCGTCAGACAGTTCATCCTGCGATGAATCGTCCTGCGAAGCCTGGTAAACACTTGGTGCAGTAGTTACATCTATATGTTCTTGTTGTGAGTCATCTGAGGTGTTACTCCCCACAGAAACAGCTATAGGGACGGCATCATCATTACTATTGTCGTCAGTACCAACCACTACGTTCTCATCGTGATCTGTGTCATTAGTTTGTGTTGACACCAGTACTTGGGAATCGGTTGATGCTGCGTTAGTGTCGTCGGTTTGCCCAGTATCAGGCGTATCTTTTTTTGCCAATACAGAATTTACCGCTCGATCTAGTTCGTCAAAGTCGAAATCTTTCATTGCCCCACCCTACTTTGTATTAGTCTTATGGTTAGTATGCGCTAGATCAACTATCTTGGCAAATGCATGCGCATTTAGGCTCGCACCCCCGACAAGAAGCCCATCAATTCGTTTAGATGACAGGAAAGATTCGGCATTTTCAACAGACACACTTGCTCCATATATAATACGCACCGAATCGGCTGCAGATTCACCGTATAATGCTGCAACCTGCTTATATATTAATGATGCGATTTCTTCCGCATCCTTTGCAGTTGCAGCAGTACCTGTTCCTATTGCCCATACTGGCTCATAGGCAATAACAACATGAGATATTTCATCCGACGTCAAATTAGCTAGTCCGCTAACTACTTGATCATGAATGACATGTTTTGTCTCTTTATCTGCCCTTTGGGTTGCTGTTTCGCCAACACAAAGGATTGGTATCATTTTGTTACGGACTACAGCTTGGACTTTATGCCGAATATCTTTATCATGCTCACCAAAAATATGTCGACGCTCAGAATGCCCGACTAAAACATAGTCAACGAGTCCATGAAGCTGAGTTGCGGATACTTCACCTGTAAATGCTCCTTCATCACGCCAATAGCAGTTTTGTGCTCCCAGCTTAAACTGACGATGATTTACCTGAAGACTGAGTGACTGTAATCCGAGTGTGGTTGGACACAGAACAACCTCAACATCTGTATGTGTCGCTACTTCTTTCTCAAGTTTATGGAGCAGCAAACTAGCGTTATGCACGTTGTGGTGCATTTTCCAGTTGCCGACGATCAGTGATTTACGCTTAGTCATACTGCTTGTGCTTACTCCTTAGTCTATCTCATCCGTGTCTGTCCGTCTATCATGCATTCAACAGAGCTTTGATACCCGGTAGCTGGACACCTGCCATCAACTCAATACTTGCACCGCCGCCGGTTGAAACATGGTCAAAACTCTTCCCGTCATGTTGGTCCCAGTGCAAAACAAAATCAGCGGTATCCCCGCCCCCAACAATACTCGTAACGCTGTCTGCCTGCTGTGCGAGCGCAAGTGCTATTCGAGCAGAACCGTGGGCGAACTGTGGCATCTCTGCCATCCCCATCGTGCCATTCCATATAACTGTCTTAGAATCAGATACGATACGGATTGCAGCTTCGATTGACGCTGTACCTATGTCTAGTATGTACTCATCGTCTGCCACATCTTTTATATCGACTATAGTGCGTCGAGCAGTACCGTCGAGTGTGGTTGCTACCGCAACATCAGTAGGCAATACAATAAAATCATCGACGTTTGATGTTTTCTTTTCAACTGCTGTATAAATACGCTTAACAATCTCCTCGAGACCGTCTTCGTGTTTGCTCTTGCCGATGGAGTAGCCATGATACTTCAAAAATGTATTCGCCATTGCGCCACCGATTATGATTTTGTCCGCAACTGATACGAACTTTTCTATAACATCTATCTTATCGCTAATTTTGGCACCCCCCATAATTGCCGTCAGTGGTCGCTCGGGGTTGGACATGGCATTAGTAATCATCGTGTATTCGCGTTCAAGGAGGAGTCCTGCTGAGCTCGGCAAAAAATGAGTAATAGCATCTGTACTTGCATGGGCTCGATGAACGACGCCAAAACCTTCTTGGACAAAATAATCAGCCGAAGAACTCCGTGCGAGCACTTCTGCAAACGCCATATCATTTGCTTCTTCACCTGCGTGAAAGCGAAGGTTTTCGAGCAGTAGGACTTCACCGGGACGCAACCGACGACTTGCTTGGAGCACCTTGTCGCCGACACAATCGTCAACAAATTTTACTGGCTGTTTTAGTAGCTCAACAAGTCGATGTGCTACCGGCTCAAGAGATTCACTCTGATTTACTTTGCCATCAGGTCGACCGAGATGCGCAATCAGCACAATTTTACAATGTCGTTTCATAAGCTCATGTATTGTTGGTAAGCTCGCTCGTATGCGGAAATCATCAGTGATACTGCCGTCTTTTGCCAGCGGCACATTATAATCAACGCGCATCAAAACAGTTTTGCCATCAAGGGGCACAGCATGAAACGATTTCTTCGGAAAGTTACCCACCATATACGCTATAAACTATAGCATTGTATCGAGTTATTTATCTATAGTACGCACACGGATTGTATCAGTCGCACCCGTCACGCCAGGTTGGCGTCCGCTCACGATCACAACAGTAGCGGGATGTGGTAAATAGCCGGACTTTACGAGTTCTTCAGCAAGATCCAGACCAGCACGATCACCATCAGGACGCAAAAAACTTTTGTTAGCGTATAGGAGCGCCATTTGTTGGGCTACTCTCGGGTCACTCGTCACTGACACGATCGGCAGATGCGGACGATGGGCTGCAATATGCTGCGCGGTTGCACCAGACTTAGTTTCGGCGACGATGGCGCGTGCCTGGACCTGATGAGCAACGGTAACTGCTGCCAAGCTAATGGCCGTCACGTGCTTGCCTAAGTATCGCGGTTCTCCAAGTGGACGCACAGGGATGTGCGTTTGCGTATACATGATGATACGTTTCATGCTTTTGACCGTCTCGATCGGATATTGACCATTTGCTGTTTCGTCACTCAGCATGACGCAATCTGTCCCAATAACTACCGCATGGCTTACGTCACTTACTTCTGCACGTGTTGGCTCAGGATTATCAACCATGCTCATCATCATTTGAGTGGCAACGATACTGATCTTTGCATGGTTATGGCACAATTCGATAATGCGTCTCTGTACCATTGGGACGATCTCTGCACCTACTTCTACAGCCAAATCGCCTCGAGCGACCATGACTCCATCACTCGCTTCAATAATCTTTTCTAGCTCATCTTCATCAATAGCAGGTTTGGTCTCTATTTTTGCCACCACTCGTGCTGTGGAGCCTTTTTCTGCTAAATATTCTCGCAGCATATGAATGTCATCTGCACTGTGCACAAAACTGAGACAAACATAGTCTATATCTTGCTGTGCCCCATACTCGATGTCTTGATAATCTTTCTCAGTCAGTACATCACCACCAAAATCAGTATCGGGTAGGTTGATGCCTTTTCGACTCATAAGCACACCATCGTTCTCGACACGCACTTCAACTGTGTGATCGACAATCTTTGTTGCGATAGTCTTTACCTTACCGTCATATATATAGACGCGCTCGCCTTCTTGGACTTTGGTAGCGATGTCATACTGGATCGGAAGTGTTTTTCCGTCATGTGCTACGCCGTAAGCAAGCTTGAGTATATCGCCTTTTTTTACATCGAGGTGATTGCCATCGATTTCGCCGAGGCGAATCTTTGGGCCTTGAAGATCCTGCAGGATTGCTACTGGCTTCTTTAGCTCAGTTGAGGCTTTCCGTATCCAGGTGATCTGCTGATCACGATCTTTGTTTGTGCCGTGACTAAAATTAAGACGCAACCCGTTAACTCCTGTAGCTATGAGGTCATAAATTGCCTCATATGAGTTTGTAGCAGGTCCGACAGTTGCTATGATTTTTGTTCGTTTAAAGATGATTGGGGTCGGTTCTTGTTCTAACATATATATAAATTGTATCGGCTTCTGCCCAAACATACCAGGTGTCAGGCCATAAGCAATATGCTATGATGTGGCTATCATGCAACCGCAGCCACTCAATCCCTTCCCTGTCTCTGACGATAAATCGGCCTCGCCACCTGCTCCTGTCGTACCTATGCCACAAGTCAAATCCCAGGAGTCAAGCTCACTAAAACCTGTGGCACCGAGTGTCTTCGTGCAACCGGTCTCTCCATATACACATCAGTCCTCAATAAAACCGAAAGGGCCAACGGCAAAGATCGAGACCTTGCTGGTATCGTTACTTTCTAAGCCGGTGATCCAGTTACCTGACTACATGAAGGATATGGCAGCTCGTATGCTACCGTGGCTCACAATTATGATGTCCGTCATCGTAGCACCACTGGTCGTTGTCGGCCTCGCCATGGGTGGATTCCTCGGATTTTTGACGTCATTTTATGATATCAATACCAACCCATTTTACTGGATAACGGTCGTACTGCTTATCACGCAGCTAATACTTATGATTACTGCCGTGCCCCGACTGTTGCGTGAATCTCGACGCGGCTGGTACTTACTGTTTCTAGCGTCGCTATTTGGGATTGTAACGCTTATCACCAATATATTTGCCCAATTCGTCGCTCCTATCACGGCACTCCTCATAGGTCTTGTAGTTTTCACATTGATTTTATACGTGTTATTCCAGACGCGGTCGTACTACACAAACTAGCTATACATTAAAAACAGGGGTTTGATGTAATGTATCTGGATTTTCTGGTGCTTCAACTACTTTCTTTACAATTGAATAGTTAGCCATACTGTCCACCACTTCTTCGACTGCAACTATTTCATGACCAGGGATCACCACAAACTGCTTTCTATCTGTATGTATCTGCTCATATTCCTTCAAACTCATGTCAATTCGTAGTACGCAGTCTTCATCAGAACATTCACAGTAAAATTTCAAAATAGTATCTTCAGGAATCGGCACTTCCTCTTCACCCTCTGTTTTGGATATCTCATTTAAAAGTTTGATGTCGTCCTGAACAGACTCATTTCGCTTTCGAAACATAGCTTCGTTTTCTACAAGTTTATCAATAGGCAATTTTGTGTTCATATGTAAAGTATACATAAAGTATTAGATTACAACGAAAAGATAGTTCAAAATAATTAGTTGGTTACGAGAAAACCAATACAAAAACCCCAGCTTTCGCTGAGGTATTTGTATTGGTGATCCCGCGGGGAATCGAACCCCGGTTGCCAGGATGAAAACCTGGTGTCCTAACCGTTAGACGACGGGACCATGACATTATGGAACTGACTGATTATAACAAACAATAACAGATGTGAAAAGTGCACAGGGGACCTGCTGTCACAGGGTGAGGCGAGTGGCCTCACCCCGTGACAAAGCATCAGGCAGTGATCAGCTGACTTGCGTGACACACACGCAGGCAGTCAGGCGAGTCCAGCACGTCATCAGACGGCTCTTGCTCGAAGACCTTCGCGATCTCCTCCCAGCCGTTGATGATCGGCTTGGAGCTGATGACGAGCCCATCGGGGTTGGACGGATCGAAATCCCTCCAGTTCTCCGGGATGCCGTTCTTCGGACTCTCAGGTCCGGGACGATCTTGGGGACGGTGCGGGCGTGGGTGCTGGTTGCCGTCGGTGACGATCAGCCCACGCACACGATTGCCTCGAGCGGTGGTCTTGGTCACGTTCGTTGCCACCAGACGATCGCTGGTGAATTTGGCGCGACCCTGACGGATCAGTTCTTGGACGTGCATCCTGATGGATTCGATCGGTGCCCCGAGTCGATGTGCCAAGCGGCGAATCGCCTGTTCGCCGGTGCCATAGACACCGGACTTGCGCCGTCGGTTGATGAAGCATCTTGCCTTGCGGATTGTCGCCAGAACATCTTGAACTGTCAACACAACGAAATCCTCCTGTGCAAATTGTGAAGTATAACGAGGATCCTCCTGCGCTGGCTGCGCAAAAGTGAAAGAAACATCGTTGTTTCCTGTCACGTTATCTGTTGTTTATACCAAATTTGACATCTGTTGTCAATCATGTCAACGCACTTTCTACAGTTTGGGCAAGTCTGTCCAACTAGTCGTGTAGCGAGGGCTACGTAATTCTTGTTTACTATGCCATGTATTCTTTTTCTCTCGCTCTGCCGCGTGATAGATGATCCCGCCGTATTTGCTGTTCAATACGTCCATAGACGCCATGAGTTCAGTCCGTTGGTCTCGTTTATTCTCGGACGAGAGCATTGATAGCTGCCAATCTTTTCGATCAACGATGTCATGCAAGATCACTCCTCCCTTCTGGTATGCGAACTGATCATCATAGATATCCTCAAGACCTTGTAGAGCAGCAGTAACAATCCGGGCCGTATCAGCCGATGCTTCAGGCAGCACAACCAGTGTTGATAGATATACTCGTGGTTGATCTTTTGTATGTCGATTGGCCGACAGAAACACTACTATATGCCTAGCTACACTATCCTGAGCACGTAGCTTAACTGCTGTCTGGGCAGCAAAAGACGCTATGGCAGACTCAAGCACGTGGTAGGCCCGGACCTTATGGCCAAAACTTCGAGATCTCATAATCTGCTTGCGTTGCTCATGTTTATCACCGAATGGTATTCGTGCCACCCCACGAAGTTCATCAATCATCTTTTGTCCAACTATATTAAATTGTTGTCTCACCCATCCATCGGACATCGATATCAGCTGCATCGCGGTAGATATACCGACATTTTGTAATTTTGGAGCTGTTCGCCAGCCGACTCCCCAAATATCTTCTACTGGTAAAGCCGACAGCATTTCAGTCCGTGTAACTTCGTCGATAACGGCATACACTCCGCGCCTTTTTTTCGCATACGTGCTGGCTACCTTCGCCAGGGTTTTCGTTGGCGCAACCCCGATAGATACCGGTATGCCTACTTCTCGTGTTATTCGTTGTCGAACTTCTTGTGCCCATGCATCATAATCCTCAATCTGTAGCTCTGATAAGTCCATAAATGCTTCATCGATCGAATACACCTCAATAAGTGGAGTTACTTCACGCAGAATGGTCACAATACGCTCGCTGACATTGCCATACAGCTCGAAATTCGCAGAAAACATCGTCACTTGATGTAGTTTTATCAGAGATTCATATTTAAACCTCGGGGCACCCATCGGCAGCCCGATATCTTTTGCTTCTTGGCTACGAGAGATAAAACACCCATCGTTATTACTGAGCACTACTACCGGTTTCGTCGTCAGCTCAGGACGAAATAGTCTCTCACAGCTCACAAAGAAATTATTACAATCTATCAACGCGTACATTACAAATAACTCTGCACACAGTGCGTTATGACGCCCCAAAGAAGTACGGATTCGTCTAACCGATGGCCGCTGAGATCTACAAAATGGTTGTCTCTCATCCGTGCTACTACAAAATCATCATCTACTACGACCACAGAGAGGCGGCTGGTCGTGGGGACTGCAGCACGATCAACAACCACAATACTATCTGCCTTCCAACCAAGCAGTGGGATTTCCTGCTCTAGACGCCAAAAATACGTACTGGCTCGGTGTTGTATGACTAATTTGTCCAAGCTTAGATTTTGTCCATGTTGATCTTCACCGGCATTTGGAAAACCTGCGTGATATACCAACCCCTCACTTGTCGCACCTTTTTTCATCTCTTTAGTATAACGTGATCCTTGTACAATTGCATATTTTATTAAATAGTATTGACAAAATGTAAAATATTTGATATAATATGAAGATAGTTTATTAATACCTTTGGGAGGAGAACGACTATGAACGCATTTAAGAACCTAATTGTAGGTACAGCAGTTCTCACGGTGGGCGCATTTGTTGCCCTTCCAGTAAACGTATCAGCAGCTGCCAACAATGGCACGCTAAAAGTACACGAGCAAGGCACCCCTGCCGCGACAGAAAGCAACGATCCTAAAGTTTGTAACTTTAACTTCGAAGGTTTTGGATTCGACAAAGGCCAAAGCGGTAGTATCGTTATAACCACACAAGGTGGTGGTAACGACAAAACTGAGGTAAAACAAATTAATCTTCCTGCTGCAAACGCAAACGGATACACAGAATCAACATATCTTACTCTTGCTAACGGTCATTACAAAACGACACTATACGGTAAAAGTACTAACGGTAGCGCAGACTACAACAATGAGCTCAAAGCTAAAAGCAAAGTGATCAAAGTAGACTGCCCAGTTGTTGTGACGCCTCCAGTTACTGTAGTGACACCTGTCACTCCTCGTAACCCTGGCACTACCACGCCTACTCCAGGCGTTGCAGGTACAACAACCGAATCTGGTCGTGTACTTGCCGAATCTGCAACAACAACCAAGGGAGCGGGTGCTCAGCTGCCTGAATCAATAGCAGCTACAGGCGCAAATCCACTTCAAATATTGTTTAACACATTGTTTGCGGGGCTTGGTGTGTATAGCTCGATGCTATTACGCAAAAACAAGTAAAAGGCTCCGGTGTTTAATAAGAGACGTCAAACGACGTCTCTTATCTTGTTTATGGTTATAAAATAATATTGACAATAGATAAAATAAGTGTATAATTTGTCAAAATATAAGAAATACATCGTGGTAACTTAACTGGGTGGCAGAAAAGAGACGATACATATGAACCGACTTTCACAAACCTTTAAGGTTGGCTTGGCATTGCTATTTGCAGTTTTGTCTACTAACCTGTTACCTGTGTACGCATCAGCGTTAGCAGCGCCTGATCCAGTAACTCCTGTGCAAAAAGTAGATATATGTCATAGTGCCGGACAATCAGGCAAGTATACAATCAATAATATCGATACATCTGCAATAGATGAGCTAAACAACCCTGACAGTAATAATGGCCATGGTACGCACGAAAACGATATAATTCCACCTTTTACGAGCAGCCCCGACAATGTTGTGTATCCGGGTAAAAACTGGAATGAAACAACTCAAGCAATTTATGAGAAGGATTGTAAAACCGAATCAGATATTGAGAGTGATTCGCCTACAGCCCCTACATTCAATGCGATTACTAAGTGTGGGGAATACGGCAGCGTCGTATTGCCTATTGATACGGATACAATCACATATTCAATAGCACCAACTAATCCAACGCAAGGTGCATTTACCGTAACTGCGAATCCTGCAAAAGATATTGATCTAGACGTCACCGGCACAAGCTATGTGTTGGGTCAGAACGGTAAAGCAACATTTACCGGCAACCTAGATACATACACTGTATGTGAACAGCCTACCACGCTCGTGGAGTGTGAATCTTATCAGCTAATTGAAGCTACAAACCTCAACCTAAATGGCTGGACTCTTGTGCGAGGTGCAACTTTTGTAGACGGTGGTATCAATCTTAACAGTCCT
This sequence comes from Saccharimonadales bacterium (SeqCode), assembly GCA_039916485.1. Lineage (GTDB taxonomy): Bacteria > Patescibacteriota > Saccharimonadia > Saccharimonadales > Saccharimonadaceae > JAPUDQ01. The sequence goes on from JBDSLH010000007.1 coordinate 48,939, forward strand.
GGCGATTGGACAAGCTCTACAATCACTCGTGCGATGAGTGGTACACTTGCTGATCTAGGTACAGGTGTAAGCTATACTCCAGATACACAATATCTTGGCCTCCATGTTAAAACAGCCGAAGGCACCCTCGTATATGAATCAGCATATGGTGGTAATTGGTGGCTCGACGATAGTACTGCTTTAGCAAACATGAAAACAAATGCTCCACACCAAGGTGGTGGCCAAGGAAGCAATTACTATGGAACCCTCCAAGAATGGGCAGCAGCATTCCCTAAGCTTCAGGTTGAAAAGCTTACTGTTTTATACACAAGCCCAACACCGGCAAACACTACAGTTACGTCTGTAAAAATTGACTGTAAGGAATATACATTTGATTACGAACGTGTTGCACTGCCTTGTTCTGTAAAAAGTAACACATACAGCGATGTCTGGTCATACGACGGTTACACGTATCCTGAAGCTGATGATTACAAAGTCGGCGGCACAAACGTCGTTAACAACGGTACATACAGCTTTACGAACGAAGGACTACACATCTCTACTCCTGACAAGCCTGCATATGTGTTTGGACTCTTTGACGGAGGCAACACTGCTCTCGCCGACATCAGCGATATGGGATATACAACATTCCGTAAAGCAATTTCTGCTGGATATGAGCAAACTCTACCTGCATATATCCTCTACGTCGACACCAATGGGGCTACCGCGGGCGGTGAAACCTACTTCTTCTACGAGCCTTACTATAATGGTGCAGTGATCGAAGATTCTTGGCAGACTTGGGACGCAATTAACGGCGGAAACGCAAAATGGTATGTTAGCGGCACGGGTCAAACACTCCGAAGTTGGAGCTACCTTGTAGCAAACTACCCTGATGCAGAAGTACTCGCATATGGATTTAACCAAGGTACAAGCAACGCTGAAACTTACACTGTTATCCAAGACATGAAGTTTGACTGTGCAACAACACATTTCTCAGCACCGCAGGTGCTCGGTGAAGAAACAACAGATCCAACACCCGTGACTCCTACAGTCATCGTACCGACACTAGCTGCCGTGCTTCCTGCGCAGATCGCTGCTACCGGTGCAAATGACAACCAATCATCGGTAATACTACTGACCGGTATCGTTTTCAGCGCAATGACATATTTCTTCGTACTACGACGTCAAAAATCGTACGAACTTTAGTCAATAGTTGAGATATTAAATACCCCTGTCACCAGATAGGGGTATTTAATATAGAGAAAAATGTGATCTAGATTACAGTTTTATCACAAATCATAGGAGTACCATAAAGATACTTAAACCAAAACTGCGGGTAAATCTACAACTTATAAAGTGGGGAAGAGGGGTTCTACAATGAAACGATTTTCACAAACCTTAAGGATAGGGCTTGCGCTCTTTTTGGCTGTCTTTGGCACCAGTGCAATCCCATCAGCGGCGGCGTATGCGTTAGAGGATGCTGGGACTACAACCGAAGTACAATCTGTAGAAACACCACAACCAACGGTTGCTGAAGTACAAACCCCACCACCGGCAGTCGTCGATGAGGCTCCCCTACCAGTAGAACCCCCAGTTCTACCTCTTAAAGATGATGCTCTTGAATCTTCAAAATTACAAGAACCAGAACAACAGCTGGTCGAGGAACAAACATATGCTCCACAAAATCTACGCGAGGTTCAGTTAGAAATTTTGCCTTCCATAGCAGCAACACAGCCGATTTCTGCTAAAGCACTCACAGACCACGACTGCAACGAAACAGAATGGCATTTTGTTATCAATCAGATTGATTCCGAAGTAAATGCCCCTGCATTTATCACAGTTAATTTCTCGAATGGTAACACGGTGGTCGTAGCTAAAAACAAGTTTACCGGAGGAGTTGCTCACTATACAACAACAAGCAACTTGAGTAGTACGGTAGAAAGCGCAACTACAACTATTTATAGTTCCTGGAGTGGTCAGTTTAACCTCTCACATGGCCCTTGTAACGAGCCCGAGGAGAATACAGTCCCTATCCCTGCTGCTCCAGAACCAGCAGCTGCAACCTGTGAAGTTAACGGCTCGCTGACTCTACCTGCGGATACTGCTGACATTAAATGGACAATCAGTCCCGCATATACGGGCCCTGGCACCTATGATGTAACTGCAACTGCTCAAAACGGTAAGACCTTTGCGGGTACAAACGGTAACACGACAGTCACGTTCGAAGATATTGTTGTGCAATCAAAACTCTCAGGTGAGCAATGCCCACCGCCTCCATTTGAATGTTCCGAGGGCACAGAATGGGTAGATATCAATAAAGACGAACAACAGACTGAAGACGAATGCTTTGAACCAACAGAGGGTATCTGTCACGCACTTGGTCAGGAGAACAAAGATACTTACATCTTCATCGAAAAAATCTCTCCTGCAGGTATCTTCAATGGACACCTCGGTGAAGGTCATCAGAGCGGTGAGGATATAATTCCTCCATTCACTTACAAAGGTGTAACTTATAGCCAGAACTGGGATACAGTTGGTCAAACTCTCTTCAATAACGGATGTGTTGTTAAAGAAGTAACCCCAGCCGAGCCTACATTCGTTAATCCAACCTGTGAAGCCGCATTTGGGCGCGTAATCATTCCTATTAAAGTAGGGGTTGTCTACAAGATAAACGGCATTGAAAGATCTGCTGGTAGTTATAGCTACTCTGCCAACACAACAGTAGTCGTTACAGCTGAAGCTATGAACGCTGCATACACTTTAGATCCTGAAGCTGTCGCATCATGGGAGTACGATTTTGATGCTGCACCCGTAAATTGTACCTTAGGTGATACAGATGTATGTCCAAACCTACAAGGATCTCAAGTCGTTGTACCGACTGGCTATGTACGAGATGCTATGACTGGTAATTGTACACAACCTCAAGTTCTCGCCGCAATTACAGTTACGCCAGCTCAACAACAAGTCTTACCTGCTTCGTTACCTGCAACAGGAGCATCGGATACAAGCAATATCTATCTTATTCTCGGCATGGCGTTCAGTGCGCTCACCTACTTTGCAATGCTTCGTCGCTACCAAGAAGCTTAGATATCAATATACTTGACATAAGAACTATTCTGTGTTATTATTGATTGATAAATATAGGTAAAGGAGTTTACATGAAACGATTACTACGTGCTTTGGTCATCAGTCTCGCGCTTGTTACATCAAGTTTTGCAAGTATTGTGCCGCTAGCAACAACCCCAGTTAGTGCAGCTACAGTTACAGATTGTAGCGACAACGCTGTCGTTAACTGTGGTGTGCATACAGTGAACGAACTACAAAGTTCATACAAAGGTGACGTCAAAGCAGTATATAACCACATGGGTATTACCGATGGAATGGTTAGTGGCACTGCAAACATCAAAGAAGGTGTAGTCACCAAATCAGGCGATGTACTCGTCGGCGGTAAAGTTATTGCAACTGATGCTATTAGCGTCGGTCGTACTAACAAACCAGGTAGCACAGCATTTACTGCTGGTGGAACAACATTCTACCAACGATCAACATCTAGCACATTCACAAGCTCACAGCTTGATGCATATGTCATGGTTGATAACACAGGTAAATTCCTCGGCGCAGTCATCAAGTCTTGTGGTAACCCAGTCAAAGCTACTCCAGTTGTCGTGAAAGTCCCTGCAGCTGCTTGTACTGCTGTCACAGCACACAAATTGACTCGTACTACCTACCGCTTTACTGGTACTGCAACGGTAAAAGATGGCGCTACTATATCTGCATACGTATTTGCAGTAAAAGGACCATCTGCTACTAACTCATACACTGTTGCCTCTACGACTACTACCGCTACAACTCCTACGGTAACCGTCACTGCAGCAGGTACATATACAGTTACGTTGACAGTTAAAACATCCCTTGGCGACAAGACTGGTGCAAACTGTGCAACAACCTTCACTGTTGAAAAAGAAAAGACTCCTGAGACACCTGCACCTGTAAAGACTGTTGTTTGTAACCCTGCTACAGGCCAGACAATCACGGTCGAGGAAAAAGATGCAAAGAACTACAAGCCAGTTGGTGATGTCGCTTGTCAGCCAAAGGTTGAATCAGCAAAAACTGAAAAAGTAGAAGTCATTGCAAGCACAGGCCCTGGTGAAATCCTCGGTGGTGTTGCTGGACTTGGTTCCCTAACAGCTGCTGGTTATTACCTACGCGCAAGTCGTCAACGACTTATCAATACGCTCAAAAAATAATCAGTAATCAATCCGTTCGGGTTTCGCGAGTCTACTTTGTAGGCAAGCGGAACCCGAATTCGCTTCCTTCGCCTTCTTTGCTCTCAAATATAATTTCGCCACCATGTGCTACAACAACACGTTTTGCCATGAATAGGCCGATTCCCGTTCCATCTGGACGGGCTTTTTTTGCGTTATCGGCACGGAAGAATTTTGAGAACAATCGTCTGCGTGCTTGAGCCGGGACACCGATTCCATTATCTTTAACGCGGAATAATATTTCATCCCGCTGCGTTTCGAGAACTAATAGTATTTCTCCACCCTCTGGTTTAGCATAAAAGATAGCATTGTCGATAAAATTCATCATTACCTGACGTATCTTTGTTTCGTCTATATTGAGTAATGGAAAGTTAGCTGGTTCGTCGTAGAGTAATGTTACATGTCGAGCTTTGGCAGACTGACGTAACTGTGTTATTTCTTCTCTTAGTAGCAGCGGTAAAGACACAACGGCTCGCTCCAGCTCGAATTTGCCTGTCTGCATACGTGATAAATTCAAAAAATCTCCGATGAGATATACCATCCGTTGAGACGAATCGAATGCTTCCTCTAACGCCTTTCGCTGCTCAGGCTTGATCTCCCCAAGATCTTCATCAAGAAGCATACTAATATACCCTTTAATGCTCGTCAATGGTGTCCTAAGTTGATGCGACGCCATAGAGATAAACTCATCCTTGCTTGCATCGAGTTGACGTAATTTTTTATTTGTTTCGCGCATTTCTTTCGTAGCATCACTGACTCGGTCCTGGAGTGTTCTGTTAAATTCTTGAATTTGTTCAAGCTGCAACGAATTTTCTAATGCAATCGCAATTTCGTCTGCAGCGATGTTTAAAAGAGTGACATCCTTTAAAATATACGCATCCCCACTACGCTTTGGCCCTAACACCAACCATCCTAGATGTCTTGTTTGAAGCCGGATATCGACAATAACTTCAAACCCTTGTTTACGCATCCACGCAATATCTATGTCGGTATTTTCATCTGTATCAAGTGATACGACATTGCTCTTTCTACTTTTAAAGAACTCGGATAATGTACTGGCTTGCGAGTCTTCAAATAAAATTAATTCTGCTTTGTCGGTGAGAAGTGTGTTTCTTAGTAATTTAGCTACACGAGCTGCAATATCCCGACGAAGCTTTGCTCTTAGCAAAATATCTCCCAAAATATCAAGTATGTTTTGAATCTCATATTCATTTTTGAAAAAAATTTGTTTCGTGATAGTATCGAAAGATTTCCGAATTGGAGAATACACCAAAATAGCTATAGCTGTCATAGAGGCATAAAATATCTCGATGTTTACAGGAAATCTAAAAACGTCGACTAAAATTTGCCGTGTAGCAAGAACGCACAGCATATAGAGGCCGACTATACACCCTAATGTAAAAACATAGCCCAATGCCCTGGTTGCAAATCTTCGCACCTCGAACAACCTATACCTTCTCATTGCATACAAAAAACTAAATGCATATATAAATGAACTTGTCGGACCAGCCCATAAGAGCGTCCCTACTCCAAGTACGGGTAAAAATAAATTAGTAATAAACGCTACAAAGCTACTGAGCAAAATACCTCTAAATGCAAATTGCGCTTGAGGTTTCCTTTCTTCAGGTAAGCGTTTTATTTTTTGGGAAAACGTCTGCGAGAAAACACGCGAAAACGCGGCGAAGTAGCCTGCATATATACAATATAAAACTGGTGCAACAGATGGCTCGTAGATCACGGTATTTATCTGACTACCCAAAATAATTCTGTCAGCACATAACGCCACAATAGTTGTCGAGGCTAGCCAAGCAACCGTAAGAGTCTTGCGCTGTGAAATACTCAAAACTCTGTTGCTAAAAGGGAAATTATCGGCGAACCAGATAAGCCAGTACATTATGGCCATTGGAGCCAGAAGAAACAAATATTTTCCTACGCCACCATATTCATGTATCGGAAAAAGAAGTACCAATAGTGCCCCTATAGCCCATAAATTTGCAAGTAGCGCTGCAATGATAGATGCTCTGACAGATTTTTTAAATTCTCCGCCGACTTTTGAGAGTAGCAATGCCATAACAAAATTAAGGCTAACTGTTGCAATAGTAATATAAAGAATACTATCTTTCATGCTTTTCGTTCTGCATGTCGACTATAACGCCTGCATTTTGCCATTCAGCACGATCAATACCAACCTGGTCCATCAATGATCCGACGCTGAGTGCTGCTTGAGGAGTTACGGGATGAACAATCGCTCGAGAAAAATCTTTAGTGTGCCAGATCGTTGCTAGTTCTGCTTCGCAACCCCATATATCAGACGAAGTGTGGAGGCCATTGTCACCATATCTAAATGCACTTTTTCTTTTGTATAGTTTATCGAGGCCTCGCCCAACAACCCACACAACCTTGCCTCCTTGAGCCTCTACCTCATCACGGGAAAAACTACCAGGCTGACTATCATCAATTATTATCTTTCCACGCAAATCCCACTCATCTTTAATTTTAATAGTGCTCGTAATCGCAGAAACAATAATCGATGATGAGCGGATTACATCTTCATTGGATAGGGCGGCTTCGGCTCTGTCACCATATTTTCTGTTCAATTCTTTTACTACATTCCGCAGTATATGTGGACGAGTGTCGAAGATAAGAACTTTTATATTTTTATATCTATCGAGTAGCAATGCAGCGCTAGACGCACCTATAGATCCAGCTCCAATAATCCCTGTGGTCTCACCGTTATAGTCTTGCTCTTGTAATTCCTTATACATTTTATAGATAAGATATACAGTTCCACCGTGTCCAGTCGTAGTAGCTAAACCATGTGCTGCCATGTCGGCACCAAATCTAGTAATTTTTGGTAATGTGGCTCCAAGTCCAACCAAATCCGGCTGTAGCTGGTCATGGATGTATTTGGAAGTTAGCCGAATAATGCGACGCACCCGCAGATATGCTCGGAACCGTGGGCGTATGTCACTTAATATATCTTGCATAAGCGGGACGAACACTATTGCGCCTACTATATTCTCATTAGCATCGTAATACTCGTCTAACACACAAGGGGGCATTTCTGACAAAAATATCTGTGCGATTTCTGTCGGAACATAATTAACTAGTGGTAAAAAATGTTGCGCCTCACTGGTATCACATCCCTCCGCTCTTGTGATACGCGTGGGAATTGCAAAGACAAATCCATATTTACGGGGTGAGCTTCGCCGCTGATAGTCAGCAAATGCTGCGTCAATAAAGTCTTTACTAGCACGTAAAGCATCAGCGTTAACGTCTAGTTTTGCAAGCTGGTCAAGTCGTTGTGAAACGATAGTATAATCAAAGCGTCCATATACCGGCTTCCATAGCCGCGTTTGAGATAAATCATGTATTTTTTGATTTTTCATTCTTTTATATCTAAATCTTATTGTAAGTATAGCATTAAGCGATTAGAATTCTATACATTACTAGAGACAAAAAGAATGGATTAATTTGCTAGCCAATTTCGTTATATATTTCATAGAACTGCTCATGACTACACTAGTCAAAACATGGTTACTTATTACTCGTCGACTGACCACTATCTCGTCACCTAAAACTAAACTTAGTATCAATAAGCGATATGTATATGTTGCTAATCACGCAAGTTATCTTGATCCAATAGTACTCTGGTCGGTACTTACCTTCAGACAGCGACTGAATGGGGCTCCTACAAAAGTTATGACAGCGTCATATGTTTACTTCAGCTTCTTGCGCCCACTTATTTGGCTGCTCGGTGCATATCCTGCAAAAAAACGTGAAGGACAGCGTGTACACGCTGGTATAGAGGGATCACTTTATTATTTACACCATGGATACAACATATGTATTTTTCCCGAAGGAAAGCGTTCTCTTGAGTCAGAACAACGAGCGTTCAATGGCGTCAGTCGCATACTTGCAGAAGTAGATGAATACGAGATGATACTTATTCGCATTATCTGGCAACCAGGTCCCTGGTGGAAGCGTACACTTGAGCTACGTGCCGAGATAGCACCTGATGATCTCAATCACCATGACCCGCAGGCGATCATGAAATACATATATACTATGTAACTTTTAATGATAATCACGCTATACTAAATACCATGACAACACTTGCAATCATAGAAGACGACCAAGTAATCTCACAAATGTACCGAATGAAATTTGAATCAGATGGATTTATCGTCCACGTGGCTCACAATGGCCAAGACGGGGTAACGCTTGTCGAACAAGTAAACCCGGATTTAATTTTGCTAGACATGCAAATGCCTGGTATGAACGGTGATGAAGCCCTCGGTGAAATCCGAAAGCACGACTGGGGTAAGCATATCCCCGTCATCGTCCTGACCAATCTTGGCGAAGAAGAAGCACCCAAGCACTTACGTAGTCTTGGTATAGAAGGTTACATGGTCAAGGCCGATCTCACTCCTCGACAAGTTGTCGACCGAGTCAAACACGTACTCAAGCTTGTATAAATTTATGCGACGCTCGTATCACGTTATCAAATAAAGCAGCTACAGTTAGTGGACCCACTCCTCCTTTTTGAGGCGTAATCATAATATCATCGCGGTTATAAACCTCAGGATCGATGTCTCCAGCAATCTTACCACTTTCTGAAGCTGTTCCAGCGTCTATCACGATTGTGTCTGGACGAATCATATTAGACCGTATCAACCCAGGTACTCCAGCACCACTGACGATGAGTGTTGCCTTAGAACATGCATCTTCTAGATTGACTCCGTCTGCTTTATCAATGCCCTGTACGTTGTAGCCAGAATTTTGCCACATACGAGTCAACGGAGCACCCACTAGTCGTCCCTGACCTACTACTAAAATAGTTTGCTTGTGCATATCAATGTTATATCCGGCACACAACCAGTTAATCGCTAGCGCAGTCGCAGGATCATACTGGGTTTTGCTGCTTAAACCGTCAACATCTTTGCGAGCCGAGACTCGTTCTAATACTGTGTCTGTCAGTGTCTGATCAGCTAACGGCAGCTGTACAATTATGGCGTGGACAGTGGGGTCCTCATTGAGACGATCAATTTCTGCAAGAATTTCGTCTTCGCTTGTCATAACATGTTCGACATCAATAAGCACATCTTCGCCGTATTGTTTTTTAAGTCGCACATATGTATTGATGACGGGGTCGTTATTTGTCTGAACAATAGCAAGTTTTGGATGTATATTATGGGCCTGACGCAATACGCGAACCTGCTTTGCTTGACGCACTTTAATATAACTCACCAACTCTGATCCAGAAAGATATTTCATTGCTACCAGTGTAGCAGATATACTTGTATGTATGATTATCGATCCATACCGGTGGCACACGGTGCGCGTCACTCAAATTGCGCATGAATCTACAGATGCAGTATCCGTACAAACAGAGCGTCCTGCTGGTTATATATTTGAATCTGGGCAGCATGCGATTGTCCGCATCACATTGCCCGATGGAACGCAGCGCCTGCGTCAGTATTCATTTGCCGGATCACCAGCTGCAAAATTAATCCAGTTTGTTATCACGCGTGCTCCACATGGAGAAGTGTCTTCTTGGTTTATAGACACGAGCAATACTGCCTCGCTCATAGAAATTTCTCAACCATTTACCGGGCCACTTCATCTGAACATAGATACCTATTCACATGTTGGCATGATTGCCGGAGGAAGCGGTATAGCACCAATGTTGAGCTACATACATACGCTTCGAGAGCATCCGGATTCGCCTGCACGAACACTTTTGTACACAACACGATCAACGTCTCTATGCGCGGCCAATGTTCTCCAGGAGACAAAAGGAGAGACAATCCTCGTGAGACAGACCGATGTAGATGGCCGGCTCACTCATGATGAAATTATCCGAGCACTTGGAGGTTGCGACCTGATCCTCGTATGTGGCTCTCGCCAGTTTGTAACGGAGCTTCATGCGCTCTGCACTCTACGACTACCTGACGTCACCGTGCGTGCCGAAGCATTTAGCCTCAACTAGCATTGACCAAAAAAACTAGTTATATTATGCTTATGTCATTACTTCAAGAGGATCCATCTATGAATTGCACAAAAATATTTCTGACTGGTCTACTTTCTCTCAGCCTTGTAATCACTCCAGCACTACCCGTAGCTGCTGAAACTAATCGCTTACCAGAAGCTAGTGAAGCTCGTGGAGAGAACTCGCAAGCACCTCTCGAAAAGAAGCGACTTATTGCTTTGAAGCTTTCTAACAACAAAAAGAAAGTTTGCGAGAAGCGTTTTGGTACAATAAAAAAAATAATGCAAAATGCACATAAACGAGGTGCTCGACAACTAGATGTGTTTACAACAATTGCCGATAGGACAAAAGCCTTTTACGAAGCGAAGCAGTACAGCGTCGCAAACTATGACGAGCTTGTCGCAACCGTCGAAGACAAGAAGCAAGCAGCAATAGTTGCAGTAGCCATGAGTAATGAAACAATTGATCAGTTCACTTGTGATGGTGACGATCCAATCTCAATTAAGGATCTGTTTAAAGCACAAATTCAAGATCAAAATACAGCACTTAAGGCATACAAAACTACTATCAAAGATCTGATTGTTGCAGTAAAGTCATCCAAATCTCAAAATGCAACCGGTAGCTCTCCTAACGCTGATACGGAGGAGCGATAATGAAACGGGTTTCTTCTGGATACAGTGCAGTTGAAGGGCTCATCATCGTTACCTTTATAGTTCTCGTAGGGCTAGTAGGGTACAATCTCTATTCTATGAATCAAGCACACACAAATAGTGCAGCTGAACAACAGGCTACTGCAAATCAGGTCCCTCCAGCTCCCGAAATTAGTACTGAATCAGACCTTGATACAGCTACAGAGACACTTGATGCCGTCGATGTAGATCAAAACCAAAGTGATCTAGAGCAGCTGGATCGAGAAACTGCTTTCTAACACTCCTCAATTTCCTACCAACGAAATACATCCGCATGAGCGGATGTATTTCGTTTTGCGAGCCGTAGCTAAACTAGGCTATGAAACGAAGTTGTAGCTGAAACAATAGATACGCATCAATGATAGCGAGCATTTTGGTTATATCTTGATTTTACTGCTAGCTAAATAGGTCATAAATGGCTATTTTTTGGACTTTTTCTTAGTCGGAGAACCAACGTGACTAAATCGTCTGTATCCTAGGAACAATATTGTTGCTACTGCGACCGTTGCCACTACGAACAAAAATTTGCTATCTTCGGCGGCAAACCCACGGATCAGAGAATGGAGAAGAGTAAACAAACCACCAAGTAATATTCCATCGGAGAGGAATCCTATCTGGCGAGAAAAGGTAAGACCAATAGCAATAACAACTACAGCCAGTCCGACAAGAACCATAGACACATTTCGTTCATAGGTTTGACGAGATTTGCTATAATCGCTCATTGCGACTTCATATTGCTTCTGTGCCTTCTGTTCCTCTGGCGTTGGTGCTTCTGCTTTATACATAGCTTGAGATGTAGGATATTCAGGACTCTTGGGTGGTTCGTAAAATGCCTGTACGCCGACACCCACAAAGAGTGTGATAGCTACTCCTAAGATTAATGTATATATGAGTTTGAAAAGTGTGTTGTGTTCCATGTTTTGAATTATACGCTGTTTGTTTATTAAACCAAGGCTTTGGACCTTACAGGTTTCTAACACCCGTCCATATGACACGTATTCCCCTACAGGCTATACTAGTTACATGAATAAGAATGCAATTATCTTTCATGGCACAGGAGGCAACCCGGATGTTTGCTGGTACAAGTGGCTAGGAACTCGGCTTGAGCTGCGTGATTATACTGTCTCAATACCTCACTATCCAACCTTGAACAAAGAACCTATAGAAACCTTTTTACCAAAGCTTCTCAATAACCACAGTTTTGATCAGAACACTGTATTAGTAGGACATTCAGGTGGCGCAGCTTTATTGTTGAGTATACTGGAGCATATTGAGGTTAAAGTTGAACAGGCTATTCTCGTAGCAGGCTACGCTACAAGCCCAGATAATCACTATGAGCCAGTGCTACAAGACACGTTCAATTGGGACCTCATCAAGACACACGTCAACGATCTATATTTTATCAACTCAGTTACGGACCCGTATGGCTGTGATGCCACTCAAGGGCGTGTCATGTTTGATCATCTCGGAGGTACGCAAATTATATGCAATGAAGGCCACTTCGGTGACCATGACCAGCTGTATCCCACTATGGAGCTTGTTGACAGACTTATAACGTAAAAATACTCTTTAAAATAATATGGCTATTTATTCTTGATACCATTAAGCTTTAACTGGTTACTTGGATCGCTGTGTGTACCACCACTATTTACATGCGTATCACCAATGGTTGAACCGTTTTTTATAACGTGTACTAATGCCATCGCGTGGCCACGACCAAGATCAAAATCGTCTTTTAACCATTGGATAATTTCGCTAGTCTTGATACCAGAGGCGTCCAAGCCCTTAGATTTTGCAAGGTCAATAAATTCCTGAGGTGTTTTGCCTGTCTTCAGTTCGATATTATCTAGATATGCTTGAAATGACATGCTTATATATTATCAAATAATTCTACTTTAGAAATTTGCATATTCATGATAACCAATACTTACTGTCCGAAACGTTGTAGCGAACGGGCACGAGCTTTGGTGTTCTCGATGTCCCGATTGCGAGGAGCCGCTTGGGTTACAAGTTCTTCCAGTAGATGATGAGTCGCATGGGCAACTTCGTGTATAGCATGGTTAAAAGCGGCTTCGTTAGCAACTGATGATTTTTGGAAGCCAGAGATCTTCCTAACATATTGCAACGCGGCAGCATTGACTTCATCACTTGTGGCATGTGGCTCAAAGTTGTAGAGTTTCTTAATGTTTCTGCACATGGCTCTATTGTAGCAAATTACAGAGGCTCTAATGTCATGGATCAAGTTAACAACGAAACCAAATTAAGGGTCGAAGCTTCAGTTTGGAGAGGCGTCGTATACGCTATCGCAACTCAAATAAGCCTGAATTTTGCTCGGTCCATCTAGCACGTTTTTCAACTTCTTCTAAATCACCTTCTGCAACCCAATCCACTTGTGGATGTATTCCTCTGCTCGCTAATGAGGCTTCATACTCACCTACCTCTCGCTGCATTGCAGCAACTTTCTCAGCCACATCTGTTATGGTCGGAGTTCCATAGGCACTAAGGAATATCTCAATGCGTCGTTTCCTATCGGGAATAGACTTGAAATGATGCCCCTTGAGCGTGGTCTCATCGTCTCGAAATGGTGCCGAGTACTCAAGCGCATAGAGTATATCGTATTCTGGAGTATTCGGATGAGCTAAGTCCCAATCTACGATACCGACAGGCTTACCGTCTTTCCAAACTATGTTCCAAGGCCCAAAGTCACCATGACAGATTGTTTGACCTAATTTTAGACCCTTTTGGCTGTTAGCCCATTCGAGTTCCGAAGAAGGCTTATACCCCGCAACCGCGTCGTGATAGTTCCGCAGTAACTTAGCGTAGCTACGAAGACCTTCATCACTAATAATATTCTTCCATCCTTCTTTACCTGATTCACCTTCAATATGATCCAGTACTTCCCTACCATGGTCATCGATCCCATGATGCTTTGGCGAATAAGGAAAATTAACCGATTCTAAATAGTTCAACAAGTCGTATATCGCTGGTTGCCAAAACTCAACAGGTCGATGAACTTTATCTCCTATTCGCACAATTGGATGAGACTCATTGCCTGTTAGTACTTCTTCTTGCATATCATAACTATAGCAAACAACAGAGATATAACATCTCTGTTGTAGGTTTGTCAGTAATGGAGGCCAGCTGGGACTTGGTCACGTTCCGCGACCCCACAACTTCACGACAGCAATCATAGCTTGCTTCGGAAGGTTGTCTTGTGATCCGCCGACTGGCGGATCTCACCCAGGTACACCCTGCGGGTGTCTTGGATCAAGTCGAGCAAAACGTTCCAAAGAAAATACCGACTGGTAGCGAAAAGGTCGGTATTTTCTTTGGAGGGCCAGCTGGGACTTGAACCCAGGACACCCTGCTTAAGAGGCAGGTGCTCTAACCAGCTGAGCTACTGGCCCATAGTTATGTGTAAAATGTACAGACTCATTATAACGAGGTTTGGTACGAGTAATGCGGTTTGAGCACTGGTGCTTTATATCTTTACTCGACGACAAGCATCTCGGACAGTCAGCTGAGCTACTGACCCATTAGGTACAGTCAGTTATTTTACTAGATTACCCCTGTTTTGGCAACAAATAAGGCGACCTCGCGATCGCCTTATTGCCTCATAACACGAGATACTACTGAGTCGTATCAGGAGTTGGTTCTTCTGTTGTAGGTGTTTGCTCTTGAGTTTGAGTCTGTGTATCAGTCTCATTTGTTGCAGGCGTCTGTGTATCCTCTGCAGGGGCTGTTATGTTGACATCAGTCGTTTCATTTGTAGTATCCGTTGTATTCATACCAGCAAAATATTGCCACGCCAAATATCCGAGAAGCAGCAGTACAACGATGGTTACTACCGCGACTATAGGGTTAGAAGTACGTTCTTTTTCAACTATTACATCTGCCATGATTAAACTCCCTTATTTGATAGACGCAGTATAAACGTCAATACAAACCTAAAACTGTAATCTACTTCACAAACTGTTTATGTAAGCTTTAATTTAAGCGCTTTGTTTTCGCTCCGGAGATCATGAAGTTCTGTCACATCACGACTCATAACTAAAATCCATTCAATATCGTTGTGACTATTTTTAAGCGGAACGATAGTTACTTGCCACCATTTCATATTTCCTCTCATGGTAGGAGACTCTCCCTCGAAATAACCGAGTTTGCCGGTTTTAGCATCGTTGAATGCTCGCTGCGCTTTAATGCCTTGCTCGCCCTTCCAAAACGTCAGCCAATCAGCACCGATAGCCATTGACGGGTCATCTATTTCCATGATTTCATACCCTGCTGGATTGAAAGAAAGTATCATCGCATCTGTGTCCAGTACCTTAACGCAGTCTGTTGTAGATTCGTTAAAACAACTGATTAGATTATCCGCAGGAAGAGCTGATGCAGTGCTCATGTTACGACTTCACTGCATCTTTTTTAAGTTTTTTATTCTCTTTTCGTAGTTCATGTAGCTCACTGACGTCCCGGCTAATCACTAAAATCCATTCAATATCATTCTGGCTGTTCTTAAGTGGAACAAGCGTTACTTGCCACCATTTTAGGGTCCCTTTTTTGGTTGGTCGTTGTGCTTCAAAATACCCAGATTTTCCACTACCAGCCTCTTTTATTGCAGATTTTGCGAGCTCTTCTGTATCGCCCATCCATAGTGACAACCAGCTCTTACCGATCACGTCAGTTGGACTATCAAGCTCCATAAGATCGTATCCCGCAGGATTAAACGACAGTACCGTTCCATCAACATCAAGCACCTTAATAGAATCTGTTGCAGAATCATGAAATGAACTAATTAGATGATCAGCAGGAAGCGGTGCAGATAGACTCATATAGTAATATTTTACAGTATCAAAACAGTATTAGCCACTTTCAGATAGCATATGAACTGAGGTCATAACGATACCAAACAAGATATTGTCAATCAAAAAAGCTCCATATAGAAGCTTTCATTAACATATTGGTACACTCGGTAGGATTCGAACCTACGACCCTCTGTTCCGAAGACAGATGCTCTAATCCACTGAGCTACGAGTGCATAGGCATGTATTATAACAGATACAGATATCCGTGTATAATGCTAGCAACACTATATGACAATAAGGATACGCTATGACGTTACCTGCAAAAACACATCAGACACAACCAGCCACCAAAAAACTTTCTAGTGACCTCAATCAATCACAAGATCAGAGAAGTTATTTAGCTATGATGTTACTTGCAGTTTTTGCAATGCCGACAGGCCTTGCCAGAGCGTATCGTGGTGAGCAACAAGGCTGGACTCGATTTTGGGTGTATATCGGTGCAACAGTCATATCTGTCATCCCACTCATTGGCCAACTTATCGGAGGCCTAACATTAGTTGTCCTGCTCATTATTGGTCTTGTTGACGTGTTCACACTACGGCACACCACGACCGATGCCTTCAATAAGCCACTTCATACGACCACTACAGATAAAAAATGGGCACATGGTTTCTTCATGTATGTTGTCGTACTACTAGTACTAGGAGCTATAGTATTACTACTAGCAATTGTCTTTGGAGCGATTATTTATGAGAATTTTGATCAATTACGCTACATGAATATGGATACACCTGCACCCCTAGAACAACCGTTTGAACCAAGCAGTTTCTAATGATCCGGAGATTTTCTCAGAAAAATCTAGCAAACTTCACGTCCCTAAAAGTAGGCGGATCAACAGATACCCTACTCGTACCAGAATCCTATATCGATACTGTCGAGATACTCCAGTCTCATTCAGAATCACTATGGTTTTTGGGATATGGCTCCAACGTTCTCATCAGTGATCATGGTCTCCCGGGCACGACAGTCCTGTGGAGGAACGGGACGATTAGTAAGCAAGACACTACTCTCGTTGTCGATGCAGGCGTGTGGTGGGATGATCTCGTGCAGTACAGTATCTCGCAAAAATTATGGGGCCTCGAACTCATGAGTGAGATCCCGAGTAGTGTCGGTGGCGCTGTCTTTGGGAATATAGCAGCATACGGCCAACAAGTCTCTGACACGTTGGAATGGGTCGACATCTACGACAGCAGTCAAAAAATAGTATCTCGTGTACCTGCTGAAACATTCACATTTGCCTACAGATCAAGCTCATTTCAGTCAAAACCGCACCTAAAAATACTGCGAGCAGCATTTGGGTTGTCTAAAACCCCGCTGCACACACTCACCTATGATTCAGCACTAAGTATTGCTCAAGAACTCGATGAGAAAATTGATGATCTCGAATCAGTACGCCGGATTATTGTCGAAACTAGGACACGTGCTGGATCTATCTATCATCCAGACGATGAGCGAGCGGAACGGACAGCAGGCTCTTTCTTTAAGAATCCGATGGTAACTATTGAGCAAGCACAAAAACTAGCATCCTATGATGAGTCCGGTAAAACACTTGAGCGGATACTTAGCCAAAGTAAAATTCATGGCGGCAGT
>JBDSLH010000008.1:0-4161 GCA_039916485.1 Saccharimonadales bacterium (SeqCode)
AACAATTTTTGATTGCAACTGGTTCACGACTCGAGCTACCAGCAATTGTCGGTCTTGAGTCAGTACCATACCTTACCTCGCGGGATGCACTCGATCTAACCCGTCCTCCGAAGTCGTTGTTTATTATTGGTGGTGGCGCGACCGGCACTGAGTTTGCGGAATTGTTCAGCACATTTGGTAGCAAAGTAACCATCGCTGATATTGCTCCGCGACTGCTGCCTCACGAAGACGAAGAAACCAGTGCCACACTTGAAACATTTTTCCGCACCGAACGCGGCGTTGGTGTCCTGACAAAAGCAAAAGTTATTTCTGTTTCAACCGACGGACCAATGACAAAAGTCACGTACCTACGTGGAGGCGAACAACACGTCGTAAAAGCTGAAAAGATTTTGATCACAACCAATCAAATCCCGAATACCGATCTCGGGCTTGAAAATGCCGGTGTCGAATATTCGCATAAAGGTATCGAGGTCAATGAACACCTACAGACAACCGCCGCACATATCTATGCAGCTGGTGATGTCCTCGGTCATTATATGTATACGCACGTTGGTGTCTATGAGAGTCGTATTGTCGCCAATAATCTCCTCCGTAAACAAAAAATCTCCCCCGACTACACTGCCGTACCTCGTATCACATTTACAACGCCAGAAATTGCCTCTGTTGGTATGAGCGAAGCAGATTGTCTGCGTCGAGATCTTGAGATCAAGAAAGCTATTGCTCCACTCAACATGATCACCCGCTCCAATGTCACCGATACTAAAAATGGCTTTTGCAAAGTGATTACCGACAAGTCTGGTCTTCTCATCGGCGCAACAGTCGTCGCTCCACATGCTGGCGAAATCATCCATGAGCTGACCATAGCAATCCAGCACGGCCTCACCGCACAAGAAGTTGCCAACACCTTGCATGCATTCCCATCGTGGAATGAAATTGTACGCGTGGCTTGTAGCAAGATTAAAGTTTAGCTGAATACGATTTGTTTATTTCATAGATCGCGGCTTGCGCCTGTTCGTCAGTGCCATATTCTGAGTCTTTGAATTCTTCTGGATCTACATATGCAACGTCAGTACCATGCTCTCCGAGGGTCGTTATATCATGGTCTACGGTTACATCGTAGACCACCCATAATAGTTGCGCGTCATGACTGGGCAAGTAAAATACACGTGTTGCGATAGGATGATATGAGACTTCTCCTGTATATCCAAGCTCTTCATAGAGCTCTCGTTTCAAGGAAACGTCTTCGGTCTCTCCGTGATCCCAACCACCTCCAGGTAAGCTCCAAAATGTTTGTGTACCTTCTTTGCACACCAATACCTTTCCCTCCTTGTTTCGGATAAAGGCTTTGAGTGAAACTCTATAAAACGTGTCGGGGTATTGTCCTATTTGGGGCATCTATATATCTTACATCGTTCCGGAGAGTTAAACGAGTATAGTGAAGTGCTGTATGATAGCCTCATGATAAAAGTTGCAAATAATGATGTTGATCTACAACGTGGCATAGATCATATCGGGATTTCCGTTAGTTTCGTTATCCATGATGGCGAAGGTAATATAATGCTACATAAACGTGGTGCAAAAGCTCGCGATGAGCAAGGTTGCTGGGATATAGGTGGTGGTGCAATAGAGTTTAGTGAATCCATCAACGAAGCTATCGTGCGTGAAATTAAAGAAGAGTTCTGTGTTGATCCCATTGAAATAAAGTTCTTAACCGCATATGACGCCCACCGTACTTTGAATGATGTTCCAACCCACTGGGTTGCATTAGTTCATACGGTGCAAGTTGATCGATCAAAGGTAAAAAATGGTGAACCACATAAAATTGATGAGATTGGTTGGTTCACGAGCAGTGATCTTCCTAGCCCGTTACATTCGCAGTTTTGGAAGTCGTATCAGGTGGCGTTGGATCAAGAGGTGGTTAAATAATCATATTTATTATTAAATATTTTCCTGAGCTAAATTTTTACCGAATTATCCACTGCCTGCATGAGCGGGAATCCAAGCTCAGTTGCAATCGCATTCAATTCATTGTGCTTCACTGTAGTTAGGCTGATGTGATTAATAACAAGCCCCATAAGATTGACTGCATTTATACAGTTACACTGTTTAACTAGATTAATCTGAGCGCTGAGTAGCTGTGGTCTATCAAGATAAGTTAAGGCTCCCGGGTTTGGATGGCTAAAGTAACTCATCATGTCATATACAGTTAGCATAGAAGGTCCGATACTGCGTAGTCTAACCTCAATACTAGCATCCGTCCACTTATTTGATTGCTTAAGTGCACGGTCTTGTGCGGCAGGATCAAAGCCTCTGACTTTCGCCAATATGAACACTTTCGTGAAAACATTCATACTCTCCACATAGGATTTAGCATATTTGGCTTTTTTGCTGGGGTGGCAGTAAATATAGAATAGATCACCTAGGTTCTCAAAACTTGATCTTACAAGACTAGTGCCGCTTAACAGTTTTTCATTATCAAGCGCAACGCGACTTGCCGAAAAATAATCTAATCCTATCCTGAAGCCAATCCAAGCTACACCTTTCAGATAATTTTCTGATGGATCAATATTTAGGGCCCCACACTCTAAATTTACCAATTCCATTAACTCGTCGGTGCGAGAAGTAATACTATCTATATTAGGATGAATTTCATTCATGGACTTAATTATATACCTGCGCCTAAGACATCCAAGCAAGAGCTGTCGAGGGGGATTTGAACCACTGTTTAGTTTTGCTCGAAAACAGCTAAAGCCTATTTTCTCGGCCAAGCATTGAAAACGTAAACATCCACCACGGATGTTTACGCCTATCGGTCAGTGGTTCAACGCCATCACATTACCAAGAAAAAACTCCCACAATACTGTGAGAGATTTTTCTTGGTAGCGGGGAGTGGATTTGAACCACTGACCTCTTGGTTATGAGCCAAGCGAGCTGACCACTGCTCCACCCCGCGACAAAAACTTGTTAAAAAGTCAAACTACATCGTATACGAAATCACTACGATGGTCAAGGTTGGCTACCGGCCGAAAAAGAATCGCATCCACTTCTGGAAATTGGATGATTCATCAAGTGTTGGCGTTAATACGCTTGGTTCATTATCTACTTTTGGCAGTGGCGGAAGGTTGACCACTTTTTCACCAGGTGCGGATTTGCCGAGTTTGGCACGGGCCGTGAGTTCTTGGTATTCGGCACTCTGCAAATACTGTTGTTGGAGTCGTAATGTGTCGACCTCAAGTTGGGTGAGTAATAGTTCTTGTTCGAGGTTATTAACCTTTTGCTGCAGGATAAAATTACGCTGCAATGTCAGCATTGTGTTCCATATACTTGCGACGACAATTATCATCGCAACGATCAAAACACTGTTGTTGAGCGTCAAGTGACGACGGGTGATACGGATGAGGTGAGCGATGTCCATTTTTGTTTCTCTATCGTTTCACATCATTATATCATATCTGTTATATCACTACAGATCAGGAGATGTAGCACTACGTCGCCGCGAAAAAGCTTGCAAAGCTATCTTTTTGCTCGGACTCCTTGTGCTATAGTATATTGCTGACGGGGGTGTAGCTCAGTGGTTAGAGCAGCGGGCTCATAACCTGTTGGTCGAAGGTTCAATCCCTTCCACCCCCACCATGAATGAAATTTTTAAGATCTAAGGCATGCGATGAGCAAACAAAAACCACTTAACAAACATGTGCTTCGCCTCCAAGAGGCACTGTCTGCGACCAAACGCACATTGACGCCTATTGCCCCATCTCCTGATGAATCATTGGGAGAGCTTTTTCGTGCTATTCAGTTGAGCCGCATCTACCCGGATGGTAAAACATTTGTCGACAAAGTCCCGAGCGCTGAGCTCCGACGGATCGTCAAACTGTATGAAAAAGAGTCACAAAAGTCTGATTTTAATCTGACGGTATTTGCCGACGAGCATTTCAAACAGTATGCTACCTCTGCCGAAGATACTGGTATCACATTTGACGAACAAGATGATCCTGAGATCCATATCAAAAAGCTATGGGACGTGCTAAGTCGTAACGCACCGACATCAGTTGGGTCATTGCTGTCTCTACCAAAACCATATATTGTCCCAGGTGGACGCTTCGGTGAGCAGTATTATTGGGACAGCTACTTTACAATGCTCGGACTTGAAGCCAGTGGTCG